>JAAUSV010000341.1 GCA_012032525.1 Leptolyngbyaceae cyanobacterium SL_7_1 | reverse complement strand
AAATTTGGACAGCCGGTGTGCGATCGCTGGTTGCCCGATAGTTTTGGGTTTTGCTGGCAATTGCCTCAAATCCTCAAGCAGGGCGGCGTGGACTACTTTGTCACCCAGAAATTGCGCTGGAATGATTCCACCCCGTTTCCCCACGACTGGTTTTGGTGGCGATCGCCCGATGGTAGCCAAATTCTCAGCTTCCATTCTCCCCGGATTGGCGAAGGCATCGACCCTGTGAAGATGGCGACCTATGCCTGTGACTGGGAAAGGAAAACTGGAATTACCACATCCCTCTGGCTTCCTGGAGTGGGGGATCACGGCGGTGGTCCCACCCGCGACATGCTGGAGGTTGCCAGACGGTGGCAGCGATCGCCCTTCTTCCCCCAACTCAGCTTTGCCCCTGCGATCGAATTCCTGCAAGAGCTACCAGCTTCCCACCTTCCCACTTGGCAAGACGAACTGTATTTAGAATTCCATCGCGGCTGCTACACCACCCACGCCGACCAAAAACGCTGGAATCGCCAGTGCGAACGCTTGCTCTACCAGGCAGAATTGTTTGCTTCGCTGGCAACGCTGATCGCCCATGCCCCCTATCCCCACATGGAGTTGGAAACCGCCTGGAAACAGGTGTTGTTTAATCAATTTCACGACATCCTACCTGGTTCTTCGATTCCTCCCGTGTTTGAGGATGCCAATCGCGAGTGGCAAGCCGCTGCGGAAGTGGGCGATCGCCTCCTGCAACAGGCATTGGCAACGATCGCGGGTGCGATCGCCCTCCCATCTCCACCCCATCCCCAGAGCCAACCCGTGGTTGTGTTTAATAGCTTGAATTGGCAGCGATCGGAGGTTGTAGCGATTCCCTTAGCAACACAGGGGCAGGGATGGCAAGCCCACGATGCTAATGGTTGCCCGCTTCCCAGTCAACTACACGCCAATTCAGGGGGTAGCTCGTTGCTGGTGCAGGTGACAGTTCCTAGTGTGGGATACGCTTGGTATGGCTGACACCAGCAGCAGGAATTGCTGAGACCTCTACAATACAGGCAGACTGGGTGCTGGAAAATGACTGGCTGCGAGTTGAGATCGATGCGGAAACGGGCGATCTGCAACGGGTATTCGATAAACAGCACCACCGGGACGTGTTGAGTGCCCCCGGAAATCAGCTACAGGCATTTGTCGATCGGGGTCAGTATTGGGATGCCTGGAATATTGACCCCAACTATGGGCAGCATCCTTTACCCGCTCCGCAATTGTTGAAGATCGAGTGGGGCGATCGCGGAACCCTGCGATCGAGCATTCGAGTGATCCGGCAATTAAGACAATCAGAGTTCCATCAGGAATACAATTTAGATGCCAATTCCCCAGTGTTGAAGATTGTTACCCAGGTGGATTGGCAGGACCGACAAGTACTGGTGAAAGCTGCCTTTCCCCTCACCGTCACGGCGCAACAGGCGACCTACGAAATTCCCTGTGGGGCGATCGAGCGTTCCACCACCGCCACCACCCCCACCGATGCTGCCAAGTGGGAAGTTCCGGCGTTGCACTGGGCAGATCTAAGCCAAGCCGACTATGGCGTCAGTCTGTTGAATGATTGCAAATATGGCTACGATTGTCAGCCCAATCAGCTTCGACTAACACTGCTACGGAGTCCCAATTGGCCCGATCCGGATGCCGATCGAGGACAACACGAATTTACTTACGCTCTCTATCCCCATGCAGCCAATTGGCAAACTGCGCACACCGTTCGACGAGGGTATGAACTGAATCAACCAATGCTGGTGCTGCCGCTGCAAACAAGCGCTCAAGGGCAAGTTCTACCACCGACGGGCGAACTGCTTTCCCTCTCAGCAGAGAACCTGATTTTAATGGCATTCAAACGATCGCAGGAGAACCCCGATCGCTGGATCGTGCGTTGCTATGAGGGCTACGGCAGAGCCGTTTCACTACAACCAGAGTGGGTGGGGAGTCAGGTGTTGGCGATCGCCCCCACCCCCAACGACTGACGATTTTGGAAGAACCGATGGAATCCTTGAGCGATACGGAAACGATCGAGGCTTGGGCGATCGCTTCCATTGCCCTCCATCTACCGCAATGCCCCTAGCGGAGGTTATTCTCCTGTAATCGACAATCCCTCCACCCAAATGCGAGGGCAAACCCCACCAGGGGTGAGTTCCGGCTCTGATTCCACAAAGACGATCGACTTCAAGACTTGAAAAATATCACCCGCTACGGTCGCCGAATCGACGCTGATCTTCTCGCCCTTGTTCACCAGCCAACCATCAAACGGTAAGGAGAACGAACCTTGCAGCGCATTCACTCCAGCATGGAGGGCGCTCAAGTCGTCAATCAAAATCACATTCTCGGCTGCGCCCAACTCGTAGGATTGCGCCGCTGGCTGTCCGGGAAAAACGTGATAGAAATGGGAGCCGATCGACACCTTTGCGCCAATATTGGCATGTCCGGTGGGCTGAGCATTCAGTCGCTTCGCCGTTCCAGCGCTGTGGAGAAATTGGGTTAACACGCCCTCTTTGATCAACTCCACCCGGCGAGTCGGTGTGCCTTCGCCATCAAATCGTTCTGGAGCCACATTATCGGGATGTAGGGCATCATCACAGACCGATAGCAAGGGGGAGGCGATCTGAGTTCCCAGAGAATCGGGCGTAGACAAACTCTGCTTGTCTAGAATGCTTTGGGCGTTGAACAAATTCGAGAAAGCACCCAACAGACTTAAGAACGCCTCCGGTGAAAACACGACAGTATATTTGCCCGTTTTCACCTTCTCGTAATTCAGGTGGCTGACGGTTTTTTCTGTGGCTTCCTGCACACAACCGGGCACATCTAGCTTCGCCAAACTGCGGTGAATTCTGAACGCTCCAGCGCTGCGGGGTTTCTTACCCTCCTGCTCTGTCTTGGTGTAGAGATAGAGCGAGGCGTAGGAGCCGCCCTCCTGCCGCAGTGCGCCAGCGCTATTCAGGTAAAACTTGTCGATGTCGCGCTGCGCTAAGCCATTGTAAGGGACGCTGGCGATCGCCGGATGTGCCGCCAACAATTCCCGCTCCGCCTCGACCAGGGTAGTAATCAACTGATCCACACTCTCTGGAGACTCTTTGGAATGGGATGCATCGGCGATCGGTGTGGTTGCCTCTGGGCTAAAGTCGGGAATGTTTTCCTTGGCCCCAAAAAAGCTGGCTTCGTAGGCAGTTTTCAGCGCCAGTTCCAAGCCTTTGGGGTCCACATCGGTGGTGGAGGTGACGCCCAATGTGCCCTCTTGATTCCACACGCGCACGATCACACTCGATCGATTGGAGGCTTTGACTTGCTTGGGTTCACCCGTGTCTACTTGGACGCTGGTTTCATCAATGGCGGAACCGTAGACATCATATTTTTGAATGCCGAGAGAATGGGCGATCGCCTGAGCCGAGGTAGCAATCTCAGTAACGGTAGGCATAACAGTAAATCCCCTATGACAACTCTAGTTAAATCAGAAAATCTGGCTGCTCAGATCCCCAGCTTCTAGAGAAGCCGGGGATCTGGAAATCTGGTGGTTTGACCGACGTTATCGACCCCCAACGGTAATCGAATCCACCTTGATATGGGGTTGTCCAACCGTCACACAAATGCTGCCGCTGACAGAGCCGCAGAAGCCGGACGCCAAACCCAGATCGTTGGAGCACATGGAGATGCGATTCATAATGTCCTTGGCTTCCCCAATCAGGATCGCGCCCTTGAGGGGTTTGGTAATTTTGCCGTTTTCAATCAAGTAGGCTTCCTCGACCCCAAAGTTGAACTCCCCGGTGGCTCCAACACTGCCGCCGCCCATTTTTTTTGCAATAGATGCCCTTGTCGATCGAGTTAAATAGGTCCTCGATCGCGTAGTCTCCCGGAGCAATGTAGGTGTTGCGCATCCGGCTGGCGGCGGCGAAGGTGTAGCCCTGACGACGACCGCTGCCTGTGCGGGGGTGTCCGGTGCGGATGGAACCAGCGCGATCAGAGAGGAAATTCTTCAGAATCCCGTTCTCGATCAGCAATGTCCGTTGGGCGGGCATGCCTTCGTCATCCATGTCGATCGTGCCAAAGGCATTGGGGGATAACCCTTCGTCCCAAGCGGTCAGGCTTTCGTGGGCAATCTTTTCGCCTTTTTTATCGATGAACGGTGTGGTTTTGCGCTCGATTTGGGTGGTTTCCAGCAAGTGCCCACAGGCTTCGTGGAAGATCACCCCGCCAAACTGGTTTGCCATGATGATCGGGTAGGTGCCCGATTCGACGTACTCAGCGTAGAGCATCTTGCCAGCGGATTCTGCCACTTCAGCGGCATCAGCTTCGGCATTCCAAGTGCGGAGGAAATCGGGGTCGCTGGTGTTGCCTGCCCGCTTGCTGATGGAGGCGCGGTTTTCGCCATCGGCGCAGAGCAGGTTGAACCCGACCGACTGGGTGAGGCGAATGTCTCTGGCAAAGGTGCCATCGCTGGAGGCAACCAACACCTCCTGCCAATCGCGGAAGTAGGAGGCGCGGCGAGATTGCACATGGTTGGCTTTGCGGTTCAGATGGGTGGTGGCATCCAGCAACAATTCACCCATTTCGCGCATAGAGCTACAGGCAGGCAACCACACTTCCTTGCCCTTAACGCTGGCATAATCGCGCATCAGTTCCAGCGTCACTTCGGGGATAAAGGAATTGGGCGCGGGCAGGTGTAAGCCCAGAATTGACAAGCCTTTTTCCAACGCCGCTTTCAACCCGGCAAAGGAGAGGTCGTTGGTACTGACATAACAGTCGCCCTTGTCCCGGAATACGCGCACTCCGGCTCCGGTAGAGAGGCTAGGGGAAATGCTAGTGATGGCGTCATCTTCTGCCAAGCAACTAATGTAATTGACCCGCTCTAGGAAAAATTCTACAAAATCGGCTCCGGCGGCACGTCCTAGCCCCAGGAGAATCGAGAGTGGCGCTTCCCAACTTTGATCAAAGCGATCGCCCGTCGCTGCATAGGTCAGGCTGGGCAATTCTTTTGTCAGCAGAGTAGACGGCATAGGTGGGCGTCCTTAATGAGTAGGGGGTATGAAACACAGGTGTGTTCAGTGTAACAAACGGCGCAGGGGCACGACATGTCGTGCCCCTGCGCCGTTTGGTTCGGTTATCGAGTCTTGATTAAGAACTATAGAAGATTAGGTTTGCTGAATCGGTTTAGTCCGACCTTTTAATAGGGAGTTTGTTTCATGCAATGGGTTTACTAAGTCTTTTTTGGAATTAACAGGGCGCTGGCGCTTATGATGGGCTGTAACTTCGCTCTGTCCATGCGTTATACCGTACGTAAGTAGAGATAGCATACATGTCAGTGTTAGATAAAACGAAAGAACTATCTCCAGCATAGGCGATCGCCCATTCCGTCATCCTCCTACCAGTAGGCTCACCCGATCGGGGGAAGACAAGGGGAGGAATGAAAGCTAGTCGCGCATTCAGCTAATGCCTTGTGAGATGGGCATTTCAGCCATCAATAGGCACACTGCGTTAATTGCTAATCGCTAATCGCTCCTTATGCATCCCGCGATCGCCTCTGGATCCGCATTTGCGGTGGAGGCGATCGCTAGCG
>JAAUSV010000340.1 GCA_012032525.1 Leptolyngbyaceae cyanobacterium SL_7_1 | reverse complement strand
CCAACCCAACGCGGCTACGGCTTGTGGATTGAATCGAGTAGCCCCACTGTCACCAACAGCACCTTTCGGGGCAATACCCATGATGGCATTACGGTCAATGGCAATAGTACTCCGATTATTCAAGACAACGTGTTCGTTGATAATCGAGCCAGCGGTGTGGCGGTGTTTGGCACTGCCCAGCCCCAGATTCGCAATAACGTGTTTGAGCACACTGGTTTTGGCATCAATGTCACCGAACATGCCACCCCATTGATCATCGGTAATCGCATTACCCGCAATCGCAATGGGATCGTGGTGCAGGAATCTGCCCGTCCAATTTGCGGGAAAACACGATCGAAGGCAACGAGGAAGCTGGGGTGGTGGCGATCGCCCAATCCCAGCCTGACTTGGGAACCGCCGCCGCCCCCGGCAATAATCTCTTCCGCAACAACGGACAACACGACATCAACGCCACCGCCGCTCGCCAATCGATCGCCGCTGTGGGCAATCAGCTCAACCCCCAACGGGTCGCAGGGGAAGTCACGACCGCTGGAGCAGCTATCTTGACTGCTTCTGCCTCGGTTCCTTCCCTGCCCTTTGGTGCCTCCCTGCCCGTATCTACCCCAGTCGCCGCACCTACCCCGGTCGCCGTATCTACCCCGGTCGCCGCACCTACCAATCCGACCCCGACCCCCGCCGCGCCCATAAATCGAATTGGTGCCTTTGCCACCCTGCCCCAATTGCAACCCGCGCCCCCAGTCCAACCGACCCCCAGTCCAGCGATTCCCCGTCCAAGCACCGGCGGATCTCAGCCGACCATCATTACCCCGCCTGGGGTAGCCCGCAATCCCATCTTGGAGGCATGGAGAATCCGCAACGGCTATGACTCTCCGGCGGCATCGACCACGATCGAGATTCCCGTCCCCAGCCCCTCCACCCCGGCGCGAAATCTAGATTTTATTCCAAGAGCACGAACCAGTGACTCGCCCGTCGCCCCACCCACTGCTTCTCCCCAACCGGAAGTACTACGAGAAGTGAGAACCCAGCGATCGGCACAGGCACCCCTTTCCACCTCTGCCACCCAGCCGAATGTACCCCTTGGCGAAAGAGCGATCGACATCCCCGTCCCTCCCCCCGAAACCCCATTGATGTCGCGGTTTACCCCTAGCCCCAGTCCTGCCCCCAGAGCCATCAGTGCCGCCCCAACCAGCCCTCACCCAACGGGTAATGTTTTACCCGTGCCCACCAACACCATCCCCGTTGGCAATGTGGGCAACATGCCAACGGTCACCATCTCCCGCTACCCAGACTTGCAAGGAGTGCCCCGTCGATCGGCTCGTCGTGCTTCTAGCAATGCGGCAGCTTTGGGATTGCGGTATCGAGTTGTGGTAGAAGCCGCAAGTCCTGGAATTCAAGCGCAGGTGCGATCGATTGTACCGGGGGCTTTTCTGACTTCGATCAATGGGCGTCCGGTGGTGCAGGTTGGGGCATTTAGCGATCGGATCAATGCCGATGAAATTGCTCAACAATTGGCGGATATTGGTGTGCAGGCGATCGTGCAACCGATTCAATAGGAGAGGGATGGGCAATGGGCTTTCCAGTACCGGACAATTCTGGACAATTTACGAAGCGCTGGTTGCTTGTCGCTCTAAGGCTAACTGCACCAACTGATTCACCAATTCCTCAAATCCAATGCCGCTTGCCTGCCACAGACGGGGATACATGCTGGTGGCTGTAAATCCGGGCATGGTGTTGATTTCGTTGATAAACACTTCTCCGGTCGATTCCAGGTAAAAGAAATCTACCCTAGCTAGCCCGGCGGCATCCACTGCCAAAAATGCTTCGATCGCCATTTCCTGAATTTGCCGGGTCACTCCAGCGGGCAAAGCGGCGGGAATAATCAGATCCGCTAAGCCCTCGGTGTATTTGGTTTCGTAATCGTAGAAATCGCTAGTGTAGGTGATTTCGCCTACTACCGAGGCTTGGGGTTGGTCATTGCCCAAAACCGCGCACTCGACTTCGCGGGGAGAGGGGACGGCGGCTTCGACCACGAGGCGGCGATCGTAGCTAGCGGCGCTGTCCAACGCGGCTTCCAACTGAGCACGGGTACGAACCTTCGAGATTCCCACCGATGATCCGAGATTGGCGGGTTTGACGAAACAGGGATAGCCCAACTCGGCTTCGATTCGATCGCACAGCTTAGGGAAGACACAGGGGTTAGACCAGATCTGCGATCGATTCACCGCCACGTAGCGCACCTGCGGCAATCCTGCTTGGGCAAACGCCATTTTCATGGCAATCTTGTCCATGCCCAACGCCGATCCTAAAACCCCCGATCCGACAAACGGAACTTGCATCAGTTTCAATAAGCCCTGCACCGTGCCATCTTCGCCGTTGGGTCCGTGTAGGATGGGGAACCACACGTCTACCTCGGCAACTTGGCTGGGAGGATGCCAGCGATCGCCCACGTGCCCTGCTGGATTGAGGACAAGCGCAGACGCGGCAGCGGCGTCAGTCTCCATCGGCGAACCCGGCAAACTGGCGGGCTGACCCGTTGTCAATGCGTGGGTTGCCAACTCTCCCACTTGCCAGCGTCCATCTTTTTGGATGTAGACGGGCATGAGGTCGTAGCGATCGCTGTTTTGCAGGCTAGTCAGGGCTTGGGCGATCGCCCGTGCCGAGCTGATGGAGACGTCGTGCTCTCCAGAGCATCCGCCAAACAGTAAGCCGACGCGCAGTTTTGCCATGTTTCACCCCTCACGGTTTTTGAGATAGGGTATCACACTCTAGGCGCAAGCTACGCGAGTTCTATCCCCGTCTGTTCTACAACATCTGCAACAGTGCCATTGTTTCCGTTGCCTCCGTCACCATGCCCAAGGTCTCAAAGCGCTGTTTGGCGGTGGTAGCCCACTGGTGGGCGCTCGCCGCATTGCCCTGGGCTTTTTCTAGTTGGGCAAGCGATCGCTCACAAAAGGCAACTCGACAGGCATCCTGATTTTTGATAGCCACATCAAGCCCCTCTTGCAGCAATTCCTGGGCATCGCTGAAGTGGCGCAATTGGATGGCAATATCCGCCAACCAGTCTTTGATTAGGAACGTGGCGCGTTGCCAATTGACCTCTTCTGCCTGCACCAGGGCTTGCTCAAATAGGGTTTGGGCGCAGAAGTAGTCGCCTGTTTTGTAGGCGATTTCACCGTAGTAATAGAGTAGTTGGGTGAGCGATCGCGTTACCGCGGGCGTTTCTTTGGGACAGGCATCTAGTAGGCGGTTGGCGGTTTGCAACCACTGCAACGCTTGATTAAATTCGCCCTGCTCGATCTGCAACACCGCAATGTGAATTGCCAGGGTTCCCTGGAATTCGGTGTCTCTGTGCGATCGCAGTGTCCACGCCTTGGTGTAGAGCTGAGCCGCCTGCTGGAGTTGTTTGGGATTGCCCATGAGGGTGAGTGTCCAGCCCTGGTCGTAGAGCAAATCGAGCACCACTGCCCACTCGCGGTGTTGTTCCGCCGCTGCTAAAAGCCAGGTCGTCCACTCCAAGCGGGTATTCCAATCCGTCAGCCGATCGCCCCGGTAGCCACGGGCATGGGTGTAGCTCTGCACCTGTTGCCACAGGCGACGGGCATCGTCGTAGCGATCGTTGGCAATGCACCATTCCATCACTGCCCGCAGGTTCTCCCATTCCTGTTCCAGGGCGGTGTAGTCGTTCCATTCCTTGGCATCTTGCCCCCCATATTCTTGAGTAAAGCTAATGTACCAATCGATCCAACGGTCTCGCGCTTGTTGCTCAAAGGCAGGGTGGGCGCTGAGCTCGGCGATGACATAGTCCCGTGTGAGGGAGAGCATTTCGTAGCGATCGTTGTGCTGACTGAGCAGGGAGAGCTGCTGCAACAGTGCCAACCCGGTGGTCGCCATAGCAGCATCGTGGGACCCCGCCACATAGGACAACGCCGCTTTGGGAGCAGACTGGGGAAACAACGCCAACGCCATCAAAAGCTGATGGGCAAATTGACCACGCAGCGGCATCATAGAGGTTTCAAAGTAGAAGCGGGTGTATTCATTATCTGTCAACCCCAGGTGAATGAATTGCCCATTTAGGGTATATCCGGCAGCCACTTGCCCCACCGCATAGACGATTGCCGCTGGAATGCCAGAGGTGCGATCGCAGAGGTATTGCATCTCCAATGCATTGAGACTCACCTGCTTGGTTGTGGCTTGCTGCTGCAACAGTGTCAAACTATCGGGCTTGGCGAGGGGGAGCAACCGAATCGAGGCAAATGGCGTGTAGTGCCGACTCGTGAGCAACACCTTGACCGTCGCAGGCAGATCGCACAAAAATGCTAGCATCAGTTGCCAATCTTCCACGGTTTCCAAGTTGTCGATCAGCAACAGCGTCGGCTGCTGCGCCAAGAGTTGTTGAATTGTCTCTATTTGTTGATCAAACCCTTTTAATAGCAAATCTGCCCGGTTAAAGGTGTGGGCGATCGCTCGAAACACATCCCGCAAATGGCGATCGGGTTTTAATCGTGGCACAATCCCACAGGTGGTGAGGCGTTGGGTCTTAGCGGAGGCAAACACCACGGTGCTAAAGCCCGATAAATTGGCATAGGCTGCTGCCAATGCCAAGGTGGTCTTGCCCATGCCACCCATGCCCTCAATGCTGAGGCAGTGCAGGGCAGACTCAAAGGAAAGGAATTGCTGAATCTGAACTAACTCGCGATCGCGCCCAATCAGTTGGGCAAAATCTCGCGCAGGCAGGTTGTGGATCGGTTTGGTGGCAGCGGAGGGCAATGGTAATGCGGGCAGCGGGGCTGGTTGCCGTTGTCCAAAATCGCTTCAACACCAGTTGAAAATTTTGCTTGGTGACTTTCTCACCCGTCACCTGGGAAAGCAACTTCCACAACTCTGCCCCGACATCTTTGATGTATCCCACGTCGTAATCGGCAGCCCTGGCAATCTCTGGATAGGATTTGCCTACCCATGCCTGCTGAAACACCAAGCGTTGAATGCGCGTTAACTGTTTATCTAAAACTGGCTCGATCGCCAGCAGCACCTCGTCCGCCGTCATACCGCTCCCCATCACGGAACCTTCATATAAAACTCCCGCCGCATCCTTACTGCTTCCGCAAACATCTGGACTTGCTGATGGGCGATCGACAAGGCTGCTTGAGAAGGGGTTTCTGTGACAATCCCCACCAACCCCCACCAATCCGTCAGTAAAGCCCTGGAGATGGTTGCCTTGTTTTTACACCCAGTGGGTTGTTTTTACCATACAGTGTTTTTTCTGACTTTTATCCGACCTTTATCCGACCTTAATACCGACCTTTGTGGATTGTTTACAGCTAGGAGATGACGGTATTTTGAAGTCATGGCAATAGCTGTGGATACCAAGGTGTTAATTCAAACGTTGCTAATCCAAACGTTGCCAACCCAAAGAATTGAGTTTTGGTATGGGCATCGCCCCCTGCCTTACCAAAGCGGCGGAGGTGATTTGCAGAAATTGCCTCCGCCGACCTTATTAATCGCATGATTAATTGCCTGTGGCTTGTCCCAGCGCTCCGCACCCTTAACCCCCCAAGACCCCCGGCTTTTTTAGGAAAAG
>JAAUSV010000339.1 GCA_012032525.1 Leptolyngbyaceae cyanobacterium SL_7_1 | reverse complement strand
GTTGGCGGCGGCGGCAGGCGAGGGGTGCGTCAGGGTCGGGGTAATCGGACAGGTGACGGAGTGGGTGCCACTGGCTCTGGGGTGGCAGAGACAACGGGGGGCATATCCAGCGATGGGCTAGGGCGAATCGATGGAGCGGCATCACGCGGAGGGTCGGGGGAGACCTCGATCGGCGATTGCGAGACGGGGGCAAAGGATTGCTGAGAACGCCACCAAACCGCGCCGAGTGCCGAAAGACATACTGTGCCAATTGCCAGCAATCCCACGATCCCCAACCAGTTGCGATCGCCCGTCGAACGGCGGACGATCGTCCACCAGAGACAGCCGGAACAACCGCTGCATGGGGAGCTACCGCCACGGTTGCCGCTGTGGAATGGATGATAGGGGGGGCGATCGGGGCAACTCCGGCGGGCGATCGCACTGGAGCGGCTGGCGCCACCGCCACGGTGGGAGCCGTAGGGGGATGGGATGTCCTAGCCCCAGGGTCAGCGTCTGGTAGGGGAACACTGGGCAATAGCGCCAACCATTCCATCACACTGGCAGGACGATAGTGGGGTTCCACCGCCATGCCCCGCATCACCGCCTGGTTGGTCGCCGCACTCAGACTGGGTTGCAGGTCACGGGGGGCAGGCATGGGTTCGCGGCTGCGGAGAATAGAGGCAACCGGGACTTGGGCGGTCAGCAAGGCATAGAGGGTTGCCGCCAACCCGTAGACATCCGTGGCAGGAGTGCGCTGTGCTTGGGTGGCATACTGCTCGATCGGTGCATAGCCCGATGACAAAATGCTGGTGTGGGCTTGGGTGACGCCGGGGGTAAACTCCCTGGCAATGCCAAAGTCAATCAGCACCACTTCCTGAGTACCTTGACGCAAAATAATGTTTTGCGGTTTGACATCGCGATGCAGCAACCCGGTTTGATGGATTGTATGCAGCGCCGCTCCAATTTGTCGGGCATAGTGGATGGCGATCGCTCCGGCAGCGGGCGATCGGGAAACACCACCGCTTCTAAGGTTTGTCCGGGGATGTAGTCCATCACCAGATAGGGCACGGCATCCTCAATGAAAAAGTCCGCGACTTTGACAATATTGGGATGCACACACATCGCCAATCGACGCCCCTCGTCCTGAAAGCGCTCCTCCAATGCCACAAACTGGGGATTGTCACGATTGGCAGGATTGAGGGTTTTAATCACAACCGTTTGTCCTAGGTAGTGATGGGTTGCCTTAAAGGTGATGCCAAAGCCCCCCTGTCCCAATGGTTCATTTAGCGTGTATTTGCCGTTTTGTAGCTGCTTGCCGACGAGTGAATTCATGCCCCAACGGAGATGCGTCTCAATTACTTTATCCTATGAACCCGGTTAGACGAATAACACTCGCGAGGACACTTTTTGCCGTTGGCGACTGGGGGATGGGAGAGCGCCAACACAAAACTGACGCTAGATTAAAGGAAACCCATTCTTGTCTAGTCCTGCTCGATCGCCAATCCATCGGTCCGATCGCTAACTCTGCTATTCTTAACCCAATTCGCTCTATGCCAGAGGTGGTGAATTGCAATTCAACCGACTTGGCACGATTAGCGATTTTCCCCATTCACCATTACCTCAAGTGGCGCGATCGCCCTTCGTCATCTCTGCTTATGTCCCTGGCTCGTATTCTTAGTGCTGTCATTGCCATTGTTCTTGCTTTGGGAATGATCCTATTGGGCGGCTGGTATTTCACCCTTGGATTTGCGGTGATTGTCTATTTGGGAGAGTTGGAATATTTCCAATTGGCGCGGGCAAAAGGCATTGCCCCTGCGGCAAAAACCACCCTGGTTGCCAGCCAAGCCATCCTCTTCATCTCTACCCTGTCGCCCACCTATTTGGCAGATGCTGTGTTGCCGATCGCGGGCACAGTGATTTGCTTTTATTTGCTGTTCCAACCCAAACTTGCCACGATCGCCGATATTGCCGCCTCGATTTTGGGATTGTTCTACGGGGGGTTTTTGCCCAGCTATTGGGTGCGGCTGCGATCGCTCGACACTGCCGAATTTAGCAACCTGCCCTTGGGTGGCTATTTCCCCACGTCCCTAGAGGATTGGCGATCGCTGCCCCTAGGACTCACCGTCACCCTGCTTGCCTTTGGCTGCATTTGGGCAGCCGACATTGGTGCCTATGTGGTGGGCAAACTGTTTGGGCGAACCCGCCTATCCGATATCAGCCCCAAGAAAACCGTTGAGGGAGCCGTGTTTGGGGTATTAGCCAGCGTGATTGTGGCGATCGGCGGAACCTGGCTACTGGGCTGGCAGGGCTTTCCCCTCACCGGACTCGCCTTGGGATTGATCATTGGCATCGCCAGCCTACTGGGAGACTTGACAGAATCAATGATGAAACGCGACGCTGGCGTCAAAGATTCTGGGCAACTGATTCCGGGGCATGGGGGTATCCTCGATCGAACCGACAGCTACGTGTTTACGGCTCCACTGGTCTACTATTTTGTCACCCTACTGCTCCCCGCATTGCCAGGGTAAGGCAAATGTCCTGGCTTCGCCGGGTTGATTAGGGGTCTACCGTCGATCGGCGATGGTTCCGCATAGTTTCGACAAAGTTCTCAAATAGGTAATCGGCATCGTGCGGTCCTGGACTGGCTTCGGGGTGGTATTGCACCGAGAACAGCGGCAGGGATTTGTGGCGCAGTCCGGCGACAGTGCGATCGTTCAAATTGAGATGGGTGATTTCCACATCAGCAGCGGGGAGGGAATCGGGATCAATGGCAAACCCATGATTCTGGCTCGTGATCTCGATTTGTTGCCGTAGCCCAGCGGGTTGATTTAACCCGCGATGTCCAAACTTGAGCTTGAAGGTTTCTGCCCCCAGGGACAATCCAAGAATTTGGTGCCCCATACAAATGCCAAACACGGGTTTCTGGCTCTGTAGGAGGGCTTTGGTGGTTTGAATGCCCTCGACAACCACCGCCGGATCGCCGGGACCATTGGATAGAAAAATGCCATCCGGGTTGTAGCTCAAGATCGTTTCTGGGGGAGTATCGGCGGGGACAACAATCACACGGCAGCCGTAGCTGGCAAGCCGTTTGAGGATGTTGCGCTTAATGCCAAAGTCGATCGCCACCACCGTCAGCGGTTCGTAGGTTTGCCCATCTGGGTTGGCGCGAAATTGCCAGTGAGCATTGGTCGGCTCTGACCACTCATAGACTTGGCGGGTGGTAACTCGATTGACCAAATTTAGCCCCGCCATGGAAGGAGCTTCTTGCACCTTCAACAACAACTCGGCGGGGTCAAGAATGTCAGTGGAGATTGCCCCATTCATTGCGCCCGTGGCGCGGATTTTGCGCGTCAGGGCGCGGGTGTCAATCCCATAGATGCCGGGAATTTTGTGGTGCTTTAAATAGTCGGGGAGGGATTGGGTCGATCGCCAGTTGCTGGGGCGCTGGCAAATGTTGCGGGCGATCGCCCCACTGACTTGGGGATGGGTAGATTCCTCATCCTCCGGATTTACCCCCGTGTTGCCCAACTCAGGGTAGGTAAAAATCACAATCTGCCCACAATAGCTGGGGTCGGTTAACACTTCTTGATATCCCGTCATCCCCGTGTTAAAAACCACCTCGCCGATCGCCGTTCCCAGCGCCCCAAAGGAGGTTCCTCGGTAGGCAGTACCATCGGCAAGGACAAGGAGGGCGGGTTGTGCAGTTAAACTTGGCATAAATTTTGCAGATTGGGCAAACTCTCTGGCTAGACTATACAGTGACAAATTCGATTGGGGAAGGGTCGGCTAGCGCATTATCAACGATTGATGAGTCCTGCGGCATGCCGACAGAGGGCGTCACTGGGGGTCATCGCAAACGGGTCACCGCAAATTGTCCATCGTTCCTATGATCGCTGGGCAATCAGGGCATAAAACGGATCGGTTCCAGGGATGCCAAAAAGCTGCATTACCCCCGAAATCGGGGATGCCTTGCTGATCATTTCGGCTGGAGTAAATCCGGGGATGGCGGCGAAATACTGTTTGACTAGGGCAACCCGATCGCCTTCAGAACCCTCCCGCCATGCCTGAATAGCTTTTTGATAAAACATCCGGTTGGAGAAGCTGACGATCGCAATCCCACCGGGCTTTAACACACGGTAGATTTCAGCAAAGACGGCTTCTGGACGTTGCAAATATTGCACAGAGACGGTGTTGAGAACGGCGTCAAAGGATTGATCGGGTAAAGGAAGAAGCTGATTTTTATTGAGGTTTTGCACAAAGTAGTGATCTAAGCGAGGATTGCGTGCCAACTCTTCGGCATTTAATCCGTGTCCCTCGACGTGGGCAAATTCCATCTCATCGGGGAGATGGGACACCCAACTGCTCATGAGGTCGAGAATGCGAGTGTTGGGCTTCAGTCGGGTCCGATACAAATCGGTCAATTGTTGGATAAAGTGCTCATCCACATGGGTCACAAACCGAGGAACGTCATAGAACAACGTATCGTCGGTTTCATCCAATTTTCTGCGTTGATCCGGTTGAAGCAGCATGATAGACGGTAAAGAATTCCACCTCTTAAGTGTAAAGAAATTTTGCGAAAGACCCCAGGAATCCCGCTTACTGCTCCAGTGCATCCAACGGGCACGGCGCTTCACCCTAAAAAATCTTAACGTTTTCCGTAAAAAGCTTTGTAATCGGGAAAATTTGAGCCATCCTTATGCTGAATCCCGTTACTAATACGGCTTTGATCTGGCGATCGCTCTGGTCAAAGTGGCGATCGCAGCGCCCCCATTCACCTCGTCTGTTCTGTCAGTTTTGTGAGGAAGAACTTGATGCAAGTGTCCATTTCCCTATCAGCCCGTTTACTGCTCTTGATCGTGGGAACACTTCCCCTTCACCTATTAGCAGCCCCTGCTTGGGGAAACTCTGATGCCAGTGTCGAATCATCTAAAGCTTCAGCGCTAGTCGAGAGTCGTACAAACCGCGCCGTTTCTGGTGAACCAGCAATGGAGGAAGTGGCACAGGCAATCGATCCCACAGTGGCAGTCCCCTTGGATGCTCCCGCCTCGACTCGCGCCGCCGATCTATTGCCAAGTCGCTTGCAGGGGACAGAGATTGGACAAAACGCCCCGATCGAAGACCCAACCGAGCCGACAGAAGAACCGACGGATCAAGAAGAGCCGATCGTCGAAGCGGGCGATTTTTCCTTTCGATTTGACCCCCGCTTGCCGCCGCCCACCGCCCTGCGAGGGTCGATCCGCCCTAGAGTGACCCGCACATCAATTAAGGTGACTGGCTTATCGCTGCCTGTCAGTGCTCGGTTGGCAACCGGAGAATACAGCTATTTTCAACTGGGACTGGAGGGGGGCGAGAGTATCGTTGCCTTTGATTTGGGCTACGTTAGCACCACCGATTTGCCTCGACGGGGCTTTGGGGTCAATTTCTCCAACCAGCGATCGTTCTTCCCGGCATTTCGGGGGGGAGACGATGAGGTGGAGTTACCCAACGGGGATGATCCATGGTTGCATCGCCTTGGGGGTGGGGTCGAGTTTTTCCTGCCCTTGGGCAACTCCTTTGAGTCGGCGCTGGGGATAAACTATCAACGGGTGTCGGTGCGCGA
>JAAUSV010000008.1 GCA_012032525.1 Leptolyngbyaceae cyanobacterium SL_7_1 | reverse complement strand
TAGGCAATTATGCCGCACGAAGTCGTCTTAAAGTTATCTGGTGTTGGAGGGGAAACAGCATGTATCGGTTATCCTGTTATTGCAGGTTTGAGCTTGCTTGTATCAGGTCTGGGTGGGTGTACCCTGTTGGGTGGGGGTACGACGACACCACCAGAATCTGAATTGGGAAGTTCCTCTGTTACAATTCCCGCTCCCACTAGCCCAGTGGCAACACCAACGCTCCCAATCCAACACCGCGGCTGTGCCAGCCACGACAGGCACTCCCCAGTCTCCAGTGATCGCCACAACTCCTGCAACCCCGGCTGGAACCTTGCCCCCTGACTTGATTCCCTCCAACGATGCCAATCAGCGAGTTCGGGGAGTGCAGCGAAATCGCCCTGATCCGTTTGCCCTAGTACCAACGATCGCCAGTATCGAAATTCCAGAGCAAACCAGCGCTCCTGCTCGGATTGCCCCTGCCGCTCCGGGTTCCTACAACCCTCCCGTTCCCCCCGGAGCCGTTTCCTTCAATCCGCCCCGTGTAAACTCTCCCCAATCCGGCACGTCTGGTGGTCAAGGACCAGGACAGTTGGCACCCATCCCAGATTTAGTGCCCACCACTCCCGTCCCACCCCCACCCCCTCAACCTACTACCGCCCGCGCTGTACAGGTATCTGGTATTGTGCAGATTGGTAATGTCCCCTATGCCATTGTCAAGGCGCCGAATGAACCAACCAGTCGCTATGTTCGGGTTGGGCAGTCTCTCTCAGATGGAGAGGTGTTAGTCAAGCGCATTGTCGCCAATCAAGGCGCGGAGCCATTTGTGGTGTTAGAACAGTTTGGCATCGAAGTGGTGCGATCGGTTGGTGAGGGTGGAGTTCCTTCGGCAGCATCGCCTGATTCTCCGGCTTTGCCAACGGGCTGATCCTCAAGGCTGATTCTCAATTGTCAATAGTCGAGCGTGCCTGAATTACCTGAAGTTGAAACGGTTCGTCTAGGTCTCAACCAAGTGACCCTAGCGCAACCCATTCTTGGTGGGGAAGTGTTGCTTGAGCGATCGATCGCGTTTCCTTCATCGGCTGACAAGTTTTTAACTGGCTTGCAGGGCACCCTTATCCGTCATTGGCATCGACGGGGCAAATATTTATTGGCTGAGTTGCAGGTGTCTGCACAGGGTGTCTCTGCAGGCGAAGGTCTGGCTGGGGGCTGGTTGGGTGTGCACTTGCGTATGACGGGGCAACTCCTGTGGGTAAAAGCTGATGAACCAATCGCTAAACACTGTCGCGTCAGGTTGTTCTTTGCTCCAGATCGGGAGTTGCGCTTTGTAGATCAGCGCACATTTGGGCAGATGTGGTGGGTTTCACCGACATCTGAGGTGGAAGCTGTGATGACTGGATTGGGTCGGTTGGGTCCTGAGCCTTTTTCACCAGAATTTTCAGTACCCTACTTTGCCCAGCAATTGCGAAACCGTCAACGTCCGATCAAAAATGCTCTACTCGATCAGCGGTTGGTGGCTGGTGTAGGCAATATCTACGCGGATGAAGCCCTTTTTCTCAGCCAAATTCATCCCCAAACCCATTGTGCGATACTCCAGCTCTCTGAAATTAAACGATTACACGCGGCGGTAATTGAAGTGTTGCAAAATGCGATCGAAGCGAGGGGGACAACATTCAGCGACTTTCGAGATGTGGCGGGAATTAATGGTAACTATGGAGGAATCGCTTGGGTGTACGATCGCGAGGGGGACATCTGTAAGGTATGTATGACGCCAATTCAACGCATTAAATTGGCTGGGCGCTCGGCACATTTTTGTCCTCGATGTCAGCCTTGGGTTTGAATTGTCAAACGTCTATTGCTAAACGTTTATAGATAACCCATTGGATCAACTGGTGCTCCATTTCTTCGTACCTCAAAGTGCAAATGAGGGCCAGTGGAAAGCCCGGTAGAACCGATCGCTGCGATCGCCTGTCCTTGCTGTACCGATTCTCCTTCTGAGACAAACACCTCGCTCGTGTGGGCATATAAGGTGGTCAAATTGTCTCCATGATCGACAATTACTGCTCTGCCGTAGCCCCCATACCAACCTGAGAAAATTACCCGACCTGTGTCGGCAACGCGGATTGTGCTACCGTGGCTAGCGGCAAAATCAACCCCTGCATGGAAGCGGCGGTAGCCCAAAAGGGGATGAATTCGATAGCCGAACCCGCTGGAAATTCGCCCTCCAGAAGGGTAGCTAAACCGTCCTGTACCTCGCACTACAATTCGACTCCGATCGGCGGATGCAATACGTTGCCGAATTAATGTCGTGATGTTGGCAGAATCTTTTTCCAGTTGGGTTTCTGCGGCTTCTAGCGCCTGACGATCGGCTCGTAGGCGATCGATGAGCACGGCTTGGGTTTGGGCTTGAGCCTCATACTGAGCTTTCTGAGCTTGCAGTTCTTGGGTGAGTAAGGCAACTTCGTTCTTTTGCTGCTCGACTATGCGATGGCGCTGTTCGAGTTCAATCGATTCTTGCTGCAAAGCGGTAAGAATTTTCCGATCAGCTTGGTAAACCAATTTCAGTTGACGACGGCGATCGAGAAACTCATTTAGATCCTGGCTCTGCAATAACACTGCCCAGCCTTTACTGCCCTGTTGTCGCTGCAAGAAGCGTAGGCGAGCAACGGTTGCAAATTGGCGGCTTTGGTATTGTTGTTCAGCTTTATCTAACTCTGCCTGTAAGCTTTTAAGCCGTTGATTGGCGATCGCCAATTTCCTTTCGTTATCCGCAATTTGGCTGGCTGTGGTTTGAATCGTGTCCTTCAACCCATCCAACCGGGTTTCAGCAGTTTGTTGCAGATTGCGCAAGCGGTTTTGTTCTTGGTCAAGGCGCGATCGCTCCTGCTGTAATTGCTGCTGTTGTCGCTGTAAATCCTGCACTGATGGAGTTTGTGCAACCATACTAAAGGGCTGGAAGGGCAATGGTAGGGCAAACCCTTGAAGGGATAGTGTCCAATGCAGGCAAAGCACGACTCCCAAACCTACTAGCCATTTCAACCAACGTGATAGAAGTAACGATTTTGTCATGTGTTGAGAAATTAAAGCCCCATTCCCTCAGACAGGGCAATTATGCCAAAAATTAGAATAATTAACCCTGAAATTTGATTTAACCAACGCAAGCCGCGCAAGTTAAACCGCGATCGAAACAAGCTGATGCCCCCGCTTAGCAATAACCACCACAGAGCTGACCCGATGAATACGCCCATAATCAAGATGCCAGCCCTGCCATAATCGCCGCTTGTCTCTGCTAATCCTAATCCTGCAAAAACAGCAATGAAAGACAAAATGGTTGCAGGATTGGTTATTGTCAGTAAAACCGTCGATGCGTAAGCCCCCCACAAACTTCGCCCTTTAGCAATGTCTACTTCAGCGACGGGTTTGGCAAACAGGGTTTTGACCCCTAGGTAGCAGAGAAATAACCCACCCACGATCCGAAACCAGATCGTATGACCGATTAGGATACCAGAAATAAAGCTCAATCCAAACCCAGCGATCGATCCATACATCGCATCCGCTGTTGCTGCCCCTAGCCCAGACACTAATCCAAACATTCGTCCCTGCACCAATGTTCGTCGAATACAAAGTACTCCAATTGGACCTACAGGAGCCGCGATCGACAAACCAATCAACAGACTTTGAAAGAAAAGCTTAACGTCCATAGAAAAAAGGTGTAGAAGGAACAACGCTAATCGCCACTGGCTAATCGCTGACTGGCAAACCCGTTGTCTCCTTTACCGTGGTCAAAACGATTGTGGTACGTGTTTTGATGACGCCGGGAAGTTCTTTGATCTGATTGCTGACGAGGCGTTCTAGGTGTTTGGTATCTCGACAACGGACTTTTAACCAATAGTCGTCGTCTCCGGCAATATGATGGCACTCCTGAATTTCGGCTAGCTGTTGAACAAGTTCCAAAAACGCAATTCGGTGTTGGGGACGCTCTAGGGTAACTGCCACAAATGCAGTTAGGGAATAGCCGATCGCATCGGCATCAACTAGAGCTGTATAGCCCCGGATAATGCCCCGTTCCTCTAGTCGCCGTGCCCGATCGCCTGCCGCCGGGGCAGACAACCCCAACACAGTGGCGAGTTCTGCCCACGTCATCCGTCCTTGCAGCATTAAGGCATGAAGGATTTTGTAATCAATTTCGTCTAGACTCATACTTGATAATCAAAAGCAAAAAGGCAAAGTATCCTTTGTTTGCAATTCCTAAGAATGATAACACCTTTCTTTTTATGGTAAACAAGATTGCTGGGTGATTCTGCTTTTAGGAGGTTGGATTGGTGAATCAAGCAGTGTACTATCAATCAGAAATTGTTGAAGCAGCGTAGTGCATACTATCCATTTACCGGGCACACTGAAGCTAGAGAATGAGTGAACTCCTGTGTTGAAAAGACTTTTGCCCACAAAAGGTGTTATGACTATCGAAAAAATTGTCGAACAAGCGCTGCAAGATGGTTATCTCACTCCAGCAATGGAGGCAGAGGTTGGACGCATCTGTGACACTGCTTCAGAGTTATCTATCGAAGAATATATGGCGCTCGATCGCCTAATGGGAGCACTGCTAACGGGTGAAGTAGTTGCGGTTCCCCGTAAGCAGTTCATCAATGTCATGGAGGAGTTGGTTTTAACCGAGGCGATCGCACGGGTAGCCGCAATCGAAGCAACGTGTGATTGCACCTTAGATCTAGGCGATATTGCTGCCTATGCCTTAAATCGCTTGCCCCCACTCTATGCCACCACAGAAGAAGGGGCAGAATATCAGCGCAGCCGTGCTAAAGAGGAGCTACAAGAGTTGATTGCCCAACAAGTGAGCGGAGCGATCGCTCGCAACCTTGATCAGCCCGACTTTTTCCCAGAACGTCATGTCTTGGGTAAAAATACAACAGATGAAGTGGTCTGTCAGGTAAGCGCATTGTTGCATGATTACGCTCATAAATTTGAAGCGGTGATGCCATCACGGTAGCTACCGTGATGGTTAACTGAGGGTTGGTGACTGGTTGGTGGGTAATGGGCGATGCCGTTAGGCATCGCTTTTTCTTGTTGCCAGGTTATCCTAATTCCAATCAACTTTCGGTGGCTCCGTTTGCACCAGCAGATTGCCTTGGGAAATCACATAGCGAACAGTAGCCCGGCGGCGAATGGCATCATATTTACTCTCCGCGTCGAGCACAATTAGGTTGGCGGGGTTGCCTACTTCGATGCCATAGCGATCGCCCAAGTGCAGCGTTTTTGCTCCATTCCAAGTCACCATGTCGTAGCATGCGTCTATTTCGGTGGTGCCTGTCATCTGGCAGACGTGAACCGCCATGTTTGCCACATCCAACATGTTGCCTGTTCCCAAGGAATACCAAGGATCTTGCACACAGTCGTGCCCCAAACTCACATTTTGTCCTTGTTGCCACAATTCCTTTACCCGTGTGATGCCCCGTCGCTTAGGGTAAGTGTCGGTGCGTCCTTGCAGAGTGATATTGATTAATGGATTGGCAATAAAATTTAATTCGGTGCGACGCAAAAAACTCAACAATTTAAAGGCATAAGCGTTGTTGTAGGAGGCAAATGCAGTGGTGTGGCTAGCAGTAACCTTGGCACCCATCTGGCTGCGTAGGGTACAGGCGGCAACGACTTCTAGAAAACGAGATTGGTCATCGTCGATTTCATCACAATGGATGTCAATCAGGCGATCGTACTTTTCCGCTAATTCAAAAATCCGGTGAATGGACTGTACCCCATCTTCTCGTGTCAGTTCGTAATGGGGAATGCCGCCGATCGCATCTGCCCTAGCACTAGTGCTTCTTCGATCAATGCCTCATTAGTAGGACTACCATAAATTCCATCTTGGGGAAAGGCGACCACTTGCAGCGTCATCCAATCTTTGACCGCATCGCGAACTTCTAACAGTCCGTGGAGCGCCGTCAAGGTCTTCTCGCTGACATCGGCATGGGAACGGACAAAGAGTACGCCTTGGGCAGCCTGTTGTCTAAGCATGGCGATTGCCCGTTGTTTGACATCTTCAAGGGTCAGCGATTGCTTGCGATCGCGCCAAATCTCAATTCCTTCAAACAGGGTGCCACTTTGGTTCCACCGAGGCTCCCCGGCAGTCTGGGCTGAATCTAAATGAATGTGGGATTCTACAAACGGTGGACTGACTACTTGACCATGCACGTCCAATTCCGTTTGTCCCAAGTGCTCTAGGTTGGGGGCGATCGCCACAATTTTGCCATTATCGATCGCAATATCTACCATCTGAGGCGGTTGTGCGAGATGGAGCAAACGGCAGTGGCGCAGTAGGAGTTGATAGGGTTGGGTCATAACATAAATAATAAATTCACTCTAGATTTAGATGCATGTAAATTAAATGCAAAGCTGTGCTGTCAACTTGTAGGACTTAATCCAGTTCTGTTAGTCTCAGAATAAATACGTACGCTAGATCGATAGCAAAATTGCAACTAATTTGTTGTTCAGTAAACAACAAATTGGTTGCTCACGCATCAGACACAGGGTGGGTGTATCTCAGAGTTGGTTAAGAGTGTAGGTGGACAAGGATCAGGTATGCAGGTCTTAAGCGAGCAACTTTCCAATCGGGATCAACAAGCTCCACGACCAAGGGATCACCGTTAACAGTGCTCCTTGTGAGATGGGAGAGACTGAAATAGACAACATAGTATAGACACCCTCCGCTGTACGTGAGAAGAAATCTTCTGACCGTGCAGCAATGTTTTTCGGTTCATGAACGACAACGATTTCTATTAGCGGTGTGATCCCCGTGTCGATGCCTTTGATTGGGTGGCTTAACCCGACAATTCGTCATTCTGTTCAGCAGGGAACCTTACTGCGACGTATTGTCGATCGCATTCGCAATTCCCTCGAACTAAAGGTGGTGTTGCAGACCGCTGTGGATGAAATTGTTGATCTTTTGAAGTTGGATGGCGGATTATTCTTCTGGTACTTCCCGGAGCACCAGCGGGTACAAGTTGTCTGTGAACGAGTGCGTCGTCAGACTTCATACATGGGACATTACTCCGTCGAACACTTAGGCTCTGTGGCTCCGTTTATTCAAGCAGGAGAACGGGTTGTCAGTACAGGATACCGAACAACTCCCTCTCTGTTAGCCAAGATAGGGTATTGGTTCACTGCCGATCGAGCGTTCTTCCCTCAAACAACCGTGCAGTTTTTAGATGTCGATGCTGTTTTGTTGGTGCCAGTGCAAGGGTTGGAAGATTCGATCGGGTTTGTGGCATGTTTGTCGAATCAACCTCGTTGTTGGAAAGCGATCGAGGTTGATTTCATGCAATCGATCTCGCAGCCCTTAGAGATTGCCATTCGCCAAGCACAGTTATACGAAAGAACTCGCAAACAGGCGTGGCGAGAACAATTGCTCAATCAAATTACCTCTGAAACTCGTCAGAGCTTTGACCTGAAGAAAATTTTGTCTCGCTCGCTCGCCCAGTTGTTGGATGCCCTAGCGGTCGATCGATGTATTGTGCATTTGCTTAGCTCAGCCGAAATCATGGTGGATGGGTTAGAGGATGGGCATCCCGATCGCCCGGTTTTTTGTCGGGATAGTTTATTGGAAGTGTGTCGGGAGTCGTGCGTTCCCTCCATCGACTACTTTGATAGCCATGGTCCGATCGCCCGTTGGGTGATGCAAACTCGTCAGAGCGTAACGATCTCCGACATTGCTCAAGACGATCGGATTACGGCAGGCAATGGGGAATACGAGCAGGCAAGGATTCGCTCATCTCTCGTGATCCCGGTGCAAACGCAGGATGAGTTGCATGCGGTGTTGTATCTCAACCAGTGTTCCCACATTCGCTATTGGTCAAAGGACGATCAAAAACTTGCCCAAGCCGTTGCGGATCAGCTTGCCATCTCAATCCAGCAGGTGCAGTTGTACACTAAAACTCAAAAACAAGCCGCTACCAGCACCGCCCAAGCCATTCATCTGGCTGAAACTTTAAAAAATCTGAAGGAAATGCAAGCGCAAGTCATCCAAAGCGAGAAGATGTCGAGCTTGGGTCAGATTGTTGCTGGATTGGCGCATGAGATTAATAATCCGATTAGTTTCATTTATGGCAATATTCCCTACATCGAGCGTTATGTGAAGGATTTGGTACGGTTGCTGGAGGGTTTCCAAGCAGAAATGCCCCCGCTTAATCAAGCGTTGCAGGAGTTGGTCGAAGAGGTGGAGTTAGACTTTATCTTGCAGGATCTGCCGCTGATTTTAGACTCAATGCGGGAGGGTTCAAACCGCATTCGAGACATTGTGTTGTCGCTGCGTCGGTTTTCTCGCTTGGATGAGGCGGAGTGTAAAGCGATCGATGTGCATGAGTGCTTGGAGAGTGCACTGTCATTGTTGCAAAATCAACTCCACCCCGACATTGTGGTGATCCGCAACTACGCCACTTTGCCCTACATAGAGTGCTATCCTCGGTTGTTGAATCAAGTCTTTATGAATCTGTTGATTAACGCGATCGAAGCGCTAGGTCAACAAACGCACCCAAAGATAATTAAAATTACCACCCAATCCATGGCAGATCAGTTGACTGGAGAACCTTGGGTGTCGGTGGCGATCGCGGACAATGGCTGTGGTATTTCCCCTACGATTCATACTAAAGTTTTTGACCCATTTTTTACGACCAAGCCCATTGGTCAGGGGGTGGGGTTGGGGTTAGCGGTATGCTATCAGACAATTGTGGGGCAACACCATGGTCACTTGCGATTTCGATCGGAACCCGGACAGGAAACGGAATTTATTGTAGAAATTCCTATGATGCAACTGGAGTTGGGGAGCGATCATTTGGTCTACTCCCAGCCGCCAACTCCGCGGGCATCATTATCATCCACCTCAATTTCTTGATGGCATTGCCCTTACTCAAAGAAATCCTCTAAAAGTAGAGGATATTCCGCAATTTCCAGGGTTTAATTAAAGGGATAAGTCTAAAAATTTATTATCTTTTGAAATCTACCACTTATACTTAAAAGCCATCTGCTGTGGACTAAATGAGTTGCTCTGTTGGCTCAAGTTCCAAAGTGAAAGATTAGTTAACTTAGCTGATTTGGTCTAGCTGGCTAAATTTTTATATTTTTATAAGGATTCCCCGTGGGGGAGCGCTTCTCAGTAGGGTTGGTGTTGCCGATCTGTGCGTGTGTAGTTTAAGGAGTGAATGTCATGACTGCGATTGTCAAACCTGCCTTCGATCGCCCCTCATCTAAGCAGATCGCGATCGCACCTCGATCAAACGTCACGCCGCTAGCTCCAGTGCGATCGCGCCACCAACGCCAGCAACTAACGCCTCATCCCGTTGCTAACAACCCACCCGTCCAGTTTCCCATTGTCGCTCCCCCACAACCCATTCAGTTGCCAGCGGATCGATCCAACCCGATGTGGTTGCGGGGGTTGCTGGTGGCTCAACGGGGATCTACCTTGATTACTTTTTGTTTATCTGTAGCTGCATTGGCGGTGTACAGTTGGACGGTATATTCCCAGCAACTGTGGGGTAGGGAATATCAACGGCTAGAGACGCTTCAGCGCAATGAGCGACAGTTGATGACCGCTAGCGAATCCCTCAAAAATCAACTAGCCACTCAGGCAGAAACATCGGAATCAGGGTTGATTTTGCCCAATTCTGAGAATACAATTTTCCTTCAAACTGCTCCGGTTCGGCAGATTAGTCCGGCGACCGTGGCAACTCCCTCTGCTTCTCCCAAACCGTTAGGGTACTAGTAATTGCATGGCGACCTTCCTTCCTCCCTCTGGCAAACGCCGCTCGTCCACTGTGCCGAAGGGCAAGAAGGCGTGGGTAAACCCAGTCGTCAAGTCGCGTTCTCGCAAACAGTCTTGGGGTGGTTCTAGCCAAAATCGCTCTTTTCTGCCGCCGTTACCCCGGCGATTGCGATTGCAACCGACCCGGTTTCGGCTGATTGTGGTGTGGCTGGTGCTGATGTGCGGGACAATTGCGCTATTGCTCAATCTGTTTCGGCTACAGGTGATGGGCGGCTCGGTGCTGCATCAGCGAGCATTGGAGCAGCAGCAAATTAGCCTGCGTCCCTTTGTGCCTCGACGCACGATCGTCGATCGCCTGGGCAATGCAGTCGCGATCGATCGCCCTGCCTTTACCCTGTATGCCCACCCAGCCCTATTTAAGCAACCAATCCCAACAATGGCGGCTTCATTAGCAATGGCGTTGGGACAGCCGCCAGCGGAATTGATCGAAAAATTTCGCCAAGGGGAAACGGGGATCGAAATTGAATATGCCCTATCGGAGGAAGTTGCCGATCGGGTGCGGAACTTGGGTCTTAGATGGGTTAGAACTGGTATCCCATCAGCAACGGCTCTACCCTCAACAGGATTTGTTTGCATCGGTGGTGGGGTTTGTGGATGTCGATCGCCAGGGACAGGGCAGGGGTCGAGCAAACCCATCAATTGACTCTGGAACGTCGACACGGGATGTGAGACTACAATCGCGCTGGCAACGGACAGTTAATGCCCGACCAAATTCCACCCGGATTTGTGCAAGCCGATGCTGCCCAACTGCAACTGACGTTAGATAGCCGATTGCAGCGATCGATTCAAACCCGTCTGCGCCAACAGATCGAGAAGTGGAGCGCTCTGCGAGGTACGGTGATCGTGATGGATGTGCAGGATGGGGCGATTCCGGTGTTGGTGACGGAACCTTCCTACGATCCCAACCATTACAACCAAGCCGATGTCAAACTATTTCGCAATTGGGCATTGACCGATCTATATGAGCCGGGATCAACCTTTAAGCCCTTGAATGTGGCGATCGCCCTGGAAGACGGCTCCGTTCAACCCGACGATATTTTCTATGATGCCGGACAGATTACGATCGGAGAATGGACGATTCAAAACCATGATTTCCGGGAGCGGGGCGGACGGGGATCGTTGAGTATCCCTGACATCATCAAATACTCCAGCAACATTGGCATGGTGCGGATCATGGATGAGCTGAAGCCAGAGGTGTATTACAACTGGCTGACCCAAAAACTGGAACTCGATCGGGCGACTGGGATTGACTTGCCGTTTGAAGCCACCGGACAACTCAAAAGCTTGGAGCAATTCACCGGAGCACGGGTTGAGCCGATGACGACCGCGTTTGGACAAGGCTTTTCCCTAACGCCGCTGAAACTGCTACAACTGCAAAGCTTGCTTGCTAACGGTGGCAAGTTAGTGACTCCCCATGTGGTTCAGGGATTGGTTGATGGGGGTGGCAAGGTCAATTGGCAACCCACCCTGACGCCGCCGAAGCAAGTGTTTTCGCCAGCTACGAGTGAAGCGGTGCTTGCCATGATGGAGGCGGTGGTGCAGGAGGGCACCGGCGAGGCAGCCCAAGTGCCGGGTTATCGGATTGCTGGGAAAACGGGGACGGCGCAGAAAGCAGACCCCAATGGCGGCTATTTGGACAATGCTCGCATCACCAGCTTTGTGGGTATTTTCCCAGCAGATGCACCTCGCTATGCGGTGTTGGTGGTGGTGGATGAACCGCAGGGGGATAGCGCCTACGGGTCTACGGTGGCGGCTCCAGTGGCTAAGTTTGCGATCGAGCATGTAATCGCGGCTGAGCACATTTTGCCGACCGAACCGATCGATCGCAGTGCCCCAGCCGTGGTCGAATCAACCCCAACGGAGGAAGAGGCGGCGATCGACGGAATCACCAATGAATATTCTGGCGATGAATATGCTGGCGACGAGTATTCTGACTGGCAAGAAGCTATTCCCGAAGCCGAAGGTTACGAACAGCCGTACGACGAATTTTACGAAGAACCCGTGGACAACGCACCCGTTGAAGAATTCTCTGGCGGCACTGTAGAGAATTATGTAGAAGAGTCAACAGAAAGCTTCTAATTGGCAATCTTTCACGATTTGTAATAAAACGGCGATCGCCCGTTTGAATTGAGTGGGCGATCGCCGTTTTGCCTGAAGGGGATCGGGTTTTGTAGCGATCAACCCGCCATTTTGAGCAGTGAAAATCGGGCGATCGAGTCCCTCGCGATGAATAATTGGGCGATCGAATAGCTGGAAATTATCGGTCAAATCCTTTCATGGTGAAGGTTAGAAGAAAAATTTCCCTAATTAAGAACAAGGAGTCGCCTTCATCAGGAAGTTCTTGAGCAATCCCTACTTATTCTGGAACCGTTGTTTCTCCAAAGGCTGAATGAAATTTTGTTTTTGTTCTGTTTTCTATGGAAGTCAGGCTATAAAATTTGATAAGAAATGATTTTGCCAGCTTAGCTTACTTGAGATTACAGGTACGATGGTCAGGTCTTAGTTAATTGGTGTTTTCACTGTTTATCGCTCCTATTTCTCGGATGAGTCCCTTCCCTTCCCTGGGAGATTCGTTAATAATGCAAACATCGATCGCTGAGACAATCTTTTAACGCTAGGGCTTGACGCTAGAACTGACGCTTAGGGCGATGGCGATTCTCGATGCGTTTCTCTCGATTTCACACAACCTTTTAGGAGACACCTGACGTGAAACTGGCAGTTTATGGCAAAGGTGGCATTGGCAAATCCACAACGAGCTGCAACATCTCGGTTGCATTAGCCCGACGCGGTAAAAAAGTTTTGCAAATTGGTTGCGATCCCAAGCACGATAGCACCTTCACGCTCACGGGCTTCCTGATTCCCACCATCATCGACACATTGCAAGAAAAAAAACTTCCACTACGAAGACGTGTGGCCCGAAGATGTGATCTACAAGGGCTACGGTGGCGTTAGTTGCGTGGAAGCAGGCGGTCCCCCCGCTGGAGCAGGATGCGGCGGCTATGTCGTCGGCGAAACCGTCAAATTATTGAAGGAACTCAACGCCTTTGATGAATATGACGTGATCTTGTTTGACGTATTGGGAGACGTGGTGTGTGGTGGCTTTGCCGCTCCACTCAACTATGCTGACTACTGCATGATCGTGACGGATAATGGCTTTGATGCCCTGTTTGCTGCCAACCGGATTGCCGCCTCGGTGCGGGAAAAGGCGAGAACCCATCCCCTGCGATTGGCAGGTTTGATTGGCAACCGCACCTCCAAGCGCGATCTAATCGACAAATACATCGAGTCGGTTCCCATGCCCGTGCTGGAAATTCTCCCCCTGATTGAAGACATCCGGGTGTCGCGGGTGAAGGGCAAAACGTTGTTTGAGATGGCAGAAAGCGATCCGTCACTCAACTACGTCTGCGATTACTACTTAAATATTGCTGATCAGATCTTGGCGCAACCAGAGGGAGTGGTGCCAAATGACACCCCCGATCGCGAGCTATTCAGCCTCCTATCTGATTTCTACCTCAACCCAGCCAAACCCCCCGTGGCTCAGGAAGAGGAGTTAGATCTGATGATGGTGTAGCGGCAGGCAGGTAGGAGATGCAGAGAGCGGCACGATCGACCCCAATACAACGATTGGCGATCGCTCGTACCCCTCTGCGTGTAATCTATCTACCTGTGCCCACTAGCCCCAATGCCCATGAACATTCAACAGTTTCGCCAATCCCTCAAGGCGAAATGGCTCGACTACTACCGCGACAACCGTGACTGGTTAATCCGACTCGGCGTTTGGGTGAGTTGTGATGGTCAACGCCGCCCTTCCTCCAGCTTTATCTTGGCAACGCTGTCAGTGCTAGAACCCCAACTCACCCAAATGCTGCCCCTGATCGTCGATCTCAGCAGCAATCCCGATCGAGTTGTCATGGCACTCGGACTCAACTTCAACCCCGATGAAATGATCGAATTCCTCGATCGAGCCGAGCTTGCTCAATCTGACCTACCCCCCAAAATGCTCCCCAGTGCAAGCGAACTTCCCCTCGGACGAGTTTCTAGCCGCATCAGCGCGATCGAAGACGAAGCCTGTGAAGGGAGAAGCAGAGAGGAGTGGTGAGGGAAAGGATGAGGGATGAAGGCGGAAGGATGAGGGATGAGGGATGAAATTACGCCAACAGCTAATCGCCAACAGCTAATCGCTAACTGCTAATCGTTAACTGCTCAACAAAGGAACCCACCCTATGACTCTCGCCGAAACCCAACCCCAAAGTCTGGAATTTGAATGCGACACGGGCAACTACCACACCTTTTGCCCCATTAGTTGTGTGGCGTGGCTCTATCAAAAAATTGAAGATAGTTTTTTCCTGGTGATCGGGACAAAAACCTGTGGCTATTTTTTGCAAAACGCGATGGGAGTGATGATTTTCGCTGAACCGCGCTATGCAATGGCAGAGTTAGAGGAAGGTGATATCTCGGCTCAGTTGAATGACTATGAAGAGCTGAAGCGGTTGTGTGCTCAGATTAAGCGCGATCGCAATCCCAGTGTGATCGTCTGGATCGGCACGTGCACCACTGAGATCATCAAAATGGATCTGGAGGGACTCGCGCCAAAATTAGAGGCAGAGATTGGCATTCCGATTGTGGTTGCCCGTGCCAATGGCTTGGACTACGCCTTTACCCAGGGAGAGGATACGGTGCTGGCGGCAATGGCGGCTCGCTGTCCCAGCAAGGCACCGACCACCGAAATCGAAAAGAATGAGCGCAATGCCATCCAAAAACTGATGCACTTTGGACGCAAAAAGGAAGACGTGCAACAGGAGGAGTCGGAATATGCGGATCACCCACCCTTCGTGCTGTTTGGTTCGTTGCCCGACCCAGTGGTGACCCAACTGACGCTGGAGTTGAAAAAGCAAGGAATTAAGGTGTCGGGTTGGTTGCCTGCTAAGCGCTACACCGAGTTGCCTGTGCTAGAAGAAGGCTACTACGTGTCTGGCGTAAACCCGTTCCTGTCGCGCACTGCCACAACACTGATGCGGCGGCGTAAGTGTAAGTTGATTGGTGCTCCTTTCCCGATCGGAACCGATGGCACTCGCGCTTGGATCGAAAAGATTTGTTCTGTGTTTGGCATTGAACCGCAGGGCTTGGCAGAGCGGGAAGCCCAAATCTGGGAGGGCGTGGAAGAGTATCTGAGTTTGATTCGTGGCAAGTCGGTGTTCTTTATGGGTGATAACCTGCTAGAGGTTTCCTTGGCTCGATTCCTGATTCGGGCGGGGATGACGGTGCCCGAAATTGGCATTCCCTACATGGACAAGCGCTATCAGGGAGCCGAGTTGGCACTGTTGGAAAAGACGTGCCATGAAATGGGCGTGGCGTTACCAAGGATCATCGAGAAACCGGATAATTACACGCAGTTGCAACGCATCAAGGAGATGCAACCTGATTTAGTGATCACGGGCATGGCACACGCCAATCCCCTAGAAGCCCGTGGCATCAGCACCAAGTGGTCGGTAGAGTTTACCTTTGCTCAGATCCACGGCTTTACCAACACCCGCGATATTTTAGAACTGGTGACGCGCCCGTTGCGCCGCAACAATTCGCTGAAGGATCTGGGGTGGAGTCAGTTGGTGAAGGAAGAGGCAAACGTGTAGCCTGTTCCGAACTAACAGGAATTCTAAGACTCCCGGCTCCTTGGAGGAGCCGGGAGTCTTGGATAGCAGGATTGTGTGATGGAGTGGGATTGCCATTGTTGATTCTTTTCTGTGGATTTCCTATCTAGATTGTGCGGATTGAGGGGCGATCGCCTTGTTTCTCTCTATGAAACCCTCGTCCAAGCTCAACGGTGTAACTCCATGCCAAACGGTCTCGCAATCGCTACTGTTTTGGGATTCTCCTTAGCTGCTTGCAGTTCCTACCCTTCAGTGGAATTAAGCGCCCAGTTGCTCACCGCTGATCCTGTCGTCCAAGTGGATCAAACATTGGTGGCAGAAACGTTAGCAACCTTGCCCGATGGCGATCATCTGTTGGTGAGTGCTGACTTGATCGAAGGTATGCCAGAGAACTACAAACGGACACACCTGCGGAAGACGGGCGATCGAGTCGTAGGAATTCATTTGCAATATCCCGACGGTAACCCCTGTTTTCAAGGAACGATCGACGGCAATGGAGTGGTGAGTGTGGCGATCGCCCAACCCCTCCATCAAGCTAAGGAGTGGCGGATGTCGCAGGTCGATCGATTGGATTTTGCAGAATATCAAAGGGATGCTGAAACAGCCGATGTCCGACTGATTGACTTTTGTGCAGCTCAGTTTCCATAGGGCGCTACCTACAATCCTGAATCAACCGTGAAACAAAGATCCCCGGCTTCTTTTGGAGAAGCCGGGGATCCTGCGTAAGATCCTCTGATACACAAGCAATGTTATGCCTGACAATCGCCCTGTCAGTTGCTCCTCTCCGTAATGTCCATCGATCCAGAAGCAATGTAAGCGGATGCAGACGCAATGTTGTTCAATGCATTAACAATGTAAGTGCATACACAAGCAATGTGAGCGGATGCAGACGCAATGTGAGCGGTGCGATCGCGACAGAATCTTCGCCCAAACGATCAATCCCTTCGATCCTTCGATACACTCAAGAATGCTGTGCTGGAATTCACCATGACGGATGCTCACGCGATCAGTGCTGCGGTCGCCAACCTCTACAACACCTATCCCTTTCCACCAGAACCGCTGTTAGACGAGCCGCCACCGGGCTACAACTGGCGATGGAATTGGGTGGCTGCCTACAACTTTTGCACTGGACAAAAGCCTGCCAACCAAGCGATTCGGATTCTCGATGCGGGTTGTGGGACGGGAGTGGGAACAGAATACCTGGTACACCTAAATCCTCACGCGCAGGTGGTGGGACTTGATCTGAGTGCCAATGCTTTGGGTGTGGCGCAGGAACGGTGTCGTCGATCGAGAGCCGATCGCGTCCAGTTCCACCACCTCAGTCTTTATGATGTCGATCAGGTGCCAGGAGAATTCGATCTAATTAATTGTGTAGGAGTGCTACATCACCTGCCTGACCCGATTCGCGGCATTCAAGCCTTGGCAAAGAAATTAGCGCCGGGTGGCTTGATGCACATCTTTGTCTATGGGGAATTGGGACGCTGGGAGATTCGGTTGATGCAACAGGCGATCGCCCTTTTGCAAGGCGATCAGCGGGATTACCCGGATGGCGTCAGGGTGGGACGAGAATTGTTCGCGACGTTGCCAGCCCAAAATCGATTGGTGCAGCGGGAACGCGATCGCTGGTCGATGGAAAATCAGCGGGATGAATGCTTTGCCGATATGTATGTACATCCCCAGGAGATTGACTACACGATTGAAACCCTGTTTGAGTTGATTGATGCCTCTGGGTTGGACTTCTTGGGTTTTTCCAATCCGCGGGTGTGGGAGTTGGGGCGGTTGATTGGCAAGTCGGCGAGTCTGGTGGAGCGGGCGACGGATCTGAGCGATCGCCAACGCTATCGGTTAATTGAATTGCTCGATCCGGATGCCAGCACCCACTATGAATTTTTCCTGGGACGTGCCCCACTGCCGCAGACTGATTGGACGGACGATGGCGCGTTGATGCGGGCGATTCCCGATCGCAGTCCCTGTATAGATGGCTGGGATAGTCACTGTTTGTTCAACTTCGATTATCAAATTGTGAATTTGAGTAACGACGAGTGGATGTTTCTAAAGATGTGTGACGGAAACCAGGAAAGGACGGTCGAGCAGATTTTAGTGGAAGTACCACTGAAGTTGGATCAGGTGCGATCGCTGCTGGAGCAGCAAGTAATTTTGTTGACCCCAAACTCAACAAATCCCCATTAATCAGATCTGATCCCATTAAGTATTGTTACCTGCCGATGATATGATCGGTATGGTCAAACGAGGTCTAGTCGATCGGCTAGACAGGGCTGAAATACTGTGAATTCTTCCGACTCCTCCCTTGAACCAACCCTTGAGACGGGCGCGTCTGACCAGGCATCGCCAGCGCCGAGTGCATCCATGCAGGAGTACTACCAACTGCAACGGGAGTTGTTCTCGGTGACGGTGGTGATGGCAGCCGTGGTGTTTGTCTCCGTATGGGTTGTCTATTCCCTCAACATTGCTCTGAATTATCTAATTGGAGCGTGCACAGGTGTGGTTTACTTGAGGATGTTGGCTCGCAATGTCGAGCAGTTGGGTAAAAACACGGGCAGCATTAGCAAGACTCGTCTTGCACTTTTGGTTGGCGTCATCTTAGTTGCCTCTCGTTGGGATCAGCTTCAGATCATGCCGATTTTCCTAGGGTTTTTGACTTATAAAGCTGCGGTGATTTTTTACATGCTGCGCACGACAATCCTGCCCAACTCGAATTAACCTTCAACGTGGTTTAGTACTCCTTCAGTTCCGGAGAACTCCTTCGCATGTCGGTAATGCTTAACGGTCTGACAAGTTTCCATTTCCTCCCCCTGGCTGAGTTAGAAGTTGGTAAGCAATTCTACTGGCACATTGGTAACTTTAATGTGCACGGGCAGGTGCTGCTGACTTCCTGGATTGTGATTGGTTCGTTGGTGCTGATGTCAGTGCTAGCAACTCGTAACTTGCAGCGCGTTCCAGCAGGCACACAAAACCTAATGGAATACGCCCTAGAGTTTATTCGTGATTTAGCGAAAACTCAAATTGGGGAAAAGGAATACCGACCTTGGGTGCCGTTTATTGGTACGTTATTCCTCTTTATCTTCGTGTGCAACTGGGCGGGAGCCTTAGTGCCTTGGAAGCTGATCCGCCTTCCCGAAGGAGAGTTGGCAGCTCCCACGGGCGACATCAATACGACGATCGCGCTGGCGTTGCTGACCTCTCTTGCCTACTTCTATGCAGGGTTCCGCAAGAAAGGGTTGGGCTATTTTGGCAACTATGTGCAGCCTGTACCCTTCATGTTGCCGTTCAAAATTATTGAAGATTTCACCAAGCCTTTATCCCTCAGCTTCCGTCTGTTTGGCAATATCCTGGCAGATGAGTTGGTGGTGGGGGTGTTGGTTCTCCTGGTTCCTCTGTTTGTGCCGTTGCCCGTGATGGCGTTGGGCTTGTTTACCAGCGCGATTCAGGCATTGATCTTTGCGACCTTGGCGGCATCCTACATTGGAGAAGCGATGGAGGATCATGGTGAGGAGCATGGGGAACATTAAGTGTCCTCAGTGGGGCGATCGCGTTGTCCCTTGATTGACTGTTTCGGAGGTATGGCAGCTTGCGCTTACACTCCTGAAACTCACTGGCGTATCCACCTTGGATCGATTTGTTCACAGTTCATACAAAAGGTAAGGAAACTATCATGAATCCAACGATTGCTGCTGCTTCTGTTCTTGCTGCTGCTCTGGCTGTCGGTCTTGGTGCAGTTGGTCCGGGTATTGGTCAAGGAAGCGCCGCAGGTCGGGCGGTAGAAGGTATCGCTCGCCAACCCGAAGCAGAAGGCAAAATTCGCGGTACGCTCTTGCTGAGCTTGGCATTTATGGAAGCGTTGACGATCTACGGTCTGGTTGTGGCGCTAGTACTCTTGTTTGCCAATCCCTTTGTTTAAGTCAAGTCTGGAGAGACGCAACCTGGTTGCGTCTCTCCCTCTTTATGTCAACCTGTTATCTGAACCCTAGAGGATAGGGTGATGACTTTATGATGCACTGGACGATTTTATTAGCGACAGAGGCAGCGGTTGAAGAAGCCAAAGGTGGTTTGTTTGACATCGACGCGACGTTGCCCTTGATGGCGATTCAATTTTTATTGTTAGTTGCCATCCTGAATGCGTTGTTCTACAAGCCTTTGGGAAAGGTGTTGGATGAGCGTGACAGCTACATTCGCACCAATCAAGTCGAGGCGAAAGAACGATTGATCAAGGCGGAGAATCTGGCAAAACAGTATGAGCAGGAGTTGGCAGAAACTCGCCGCCAAGCTCAGGCGGTGATCACAGCGGCTCAAGCGGATGCCCAAAAGATTGCAGCAGACAAGGTGGCTGAGGCACAACGCGAGGCGCAAGCCCAACGCGAGCAAGCCCAGCAGGAACTTGATCGGCAAAGCAGGAGGCATTGCAAGCCCTGGAGCAGCAGGTCGATGCCCTCAGTCGCCAAATCGTGGAGAAGCTGCTCAGCGGAGTCTCAATTTAGGTTTCCTAGTTAGTAGGCAGTTAGTGATGGACATGAGTGGGACTTGGTTATTACTGGCGGCGGAGGCGATCGCTGCCTCGGCGGAGGCGGAGGAAAGCCACGGGTTCGGATTAAACCCCGACATTCTAGAGTCAAATTTGATCAACCTGGTGATCATCATCGGTGTCTTGATCTACTTTGGTCGCGGGTTTTGGGTAAAACCTTGACGGAGCGACGATCGCAAATCGAAGCGGCGATCACCGATGCAGAAAAGCGCAAAAAGGAGGCGGCAGCGGCGTTGGCTGACCAACAACAGAAGTTAGCCCAGGCGCAGACGGAAGCCACTCGCATCCGGGCAACGGCAGAGGACAATGCGAAGTCGGCAAGGGAAGCGATCCTAGTGCAGGCAGAGCAAGACATCCAGCGGATGAAGGAAACAGCCGCTCAAGACCTCGCCACCCAGCAGGAACGGATCACGCGGGAGTTGCGCCAACGGACTGCGGCATTGGCAATGGAACGGGCTGAGTCGCAGTTGCGTTCGGATGTGAATGACAATGCCCAGCAACAATTGCTCGATCGCAGTATCACCATGCTTGGAGGTCGCTGATGAAGGACAATCTCGTCACCACAGAAATTGTGGAACCCTATGCCCAAGCATTGATGTCCTTGGCGCAGTCGAGTGATCTAGTCGATCGCCTGGGTGAGGACATGGGTGCGTTGCAGCAATTGCTGACCGACTCCGAGGAACTCCGCCAATTCATTGCGACTCCCTTGGTGAAAGCGGAGCAGAAGAAAGCCGTGTTGCGGCAAGTCGTCCGAGAGCAGGTGCATCCTTACACCTTAAATTTTTTGATGCTGCTGGTCGATCGCGGACGGATTGGTTTTCTGGCTAGTGTTGCCAGACAATATCAGACGCTCCTGCGGCAATTGCGCCAAACGGTTTTGGCAGAGGTTATCTCTGCGGTAGAACTGAATGACGGACAAAAAGATGCCGTTCGTCAGAAAGTCAAAGACTTGGTGGGAGCCAACGAAGTAGAACTCGATACCCAGGTTGATCCAGACTTGATTGGCGGTGTCATTATCAAAATTGGCTCACAGATTTTTGATGCCAGTTTGCGGGGGCAGTTGCGCCGCATTGGTTTCCGCCTCGCCAGTTCGACTTGATACAATCTTTTGCCTCTTTGACCACTCTTAGCCAACCCTCATTCCTCATCTCAACTTGGAGAGTTAGACATGGTAGCCATTAGACCCGACGAAATTAGTAGTATTATTCGCCAGCAGATTGAGCAATACGACCAGGATGTCAAAGTATCCAACGTGGGTACGGTGCTTCAGGTGGGTGACGGGATCGCTCGCGTCTACGGTTTGGAGAGCGTGATGGCGAGTGAGCTGTTGGAATTTGAAGACGGCACAGTAGGAATTGCTCAAAACCTGGAAGAAGACAACGTTGGTGCGGTGTTAATGGGCGACGGGCGCACCATCCAAGAGGGCAGCACGGTGTCGGCAACGGGCAAAATTGCTTCGATTCCCGTGGGAGACGCCATGGTTGGTCGAGTGGTGGATGCCCTAGCGCGACCCCTTGATGGCAAAGGTGAAATCGCCACCTCCGAGTCGCGCCTGTTGGAATCCCCCGCTCCCGGTATCATCTCCCGCAAATCGGTATACGAACCGATGCAGACGGGGATTACGGCGATCGACGCTATGATTCCCATTGGTCGCGGACAGCGCGAGTTGATCATTGGCGACCGTCAGACGGGTAAGACCACCGTGGCGATCGACACGATTTTGAATCAAAAAGGTCAAGATGTAATCTGCGTCTATGTGGCGATCGGTCAGAAAGCCTCCACCGTGGCGCAAGTTGTGCAGGTTCTTGCGGAGCGGGGCGCACTCGATTACACGATCATCGTCGCCGCCAATGCCAACGACCCCGCCGCGCTGCAATTCCTCGCCCCCTACACGGGTGCAACTCTGGCAGAATACTTTATGTATAGGGGCAAGGCAACCCTGGCGATCTATGATGACCTGTCTAAGCAAGCCCAAGCCTATCGTCAAATGTCCTTGCTGCTGCGTCGTCCACCCGGACGGGAAGCCTACCCTGGCGACGTGTTCTATCTCCACTCCCGCTTGTTGGAGCGGGCGGCGAAGCTGAATGCGGAATTGGGTGAAGGCAGTATGACCGCCCTGCCCATCATCGAAACCCTGGCGGGTGACGTGTCGGCATACATTCCCACCAACGTGATTTCAATTACGGACGGACAAATCTTCCTGTCCTCTGACCTGTTCAACTCTGGGGTTCGTCCTGCCATCAACCCTGGTATTTCCGTCTCTCGTGTAGGTTCTGCTGCTCAAATTAAGGCGATGAAACAGGTGGCAGGACGCCTAAAGTTGGAATTGGCTCAGTACGATGAGTTAAAAGCCTTTTCCCAGTTTGCGTCTGACTTGGATAAAGCCACTCAGAACCAATTGGCGCGGGGACAGCGATTGCAAGAACTGCTGAAGCAACCCCCCTCTTCGCCCTTGCCCGTGGAGGAGCAAGTCGCCATTATCTATGCTGGTACTAATGGTTATTTGGATGATCTGCCCGTCGATCAAGTGGTGAATTTCGCCAAGGAATTGCGGGATTATCTGCGCACCAGCAAACCTCGCTACGCTGAAATCATCCGGAGTGAGAAAAAGCTGGGTGACGAAGCTGAAAAGCTGCTGAAGGAAGCGATCGCCGAGTACAAGCAAACCTTCAAGGCATCCCTGTAGATTGGTCTTGCTAGCATTGGAGGAGAATTGGTTCTCCTCCATGCTGGCATTTGAATTCAACCCTGCCCCAGCCTAAGGCTGACCAGCCCTAACGGCATTGGAGGTCATTCTTAGAAGGTAATTATTATGGCTAACTTAAAAGCAATCCGCGATCAGATTCAATCAGTTAAAAATACGCGCAAAATTACCGAAGCCATGCGCCTGGTGGCAGCCGCCAAGGTGCGTCGTGCCCAGGCACAGGTGCTAGCAACCCGTCCCTTTGCCGATCGCCTCGCTGAGGTACTCTATCGCTTGCAAACTCGGTTGCGGTTTGAGGATGCCGATCTACCGCTGTTAAAGAAGCGTGAGGTGCGAAAGGTTGGAATCTTAGCGATTTCGGGCGATCGGGGTCTATGTGGGGGCTACAATAGCAGCGTGATCAAACGGGTGGAAACTCGCCTAAATGAGCTAAAAGGGGAAGGGGTAGAGTACACGCTGGTGATTGTTGGACGTAAAGCGTTGCAATATTTTCAGCGCCGCAGCCAACCGATCGCTGCCAATTTTACCAACCTGGATCAAATCCCCAGCTCCACAGAAGCCTCGATGATTGCCGACGAGTTGCTCTCGTTATTTCTCTCTGAAGAGGTTGATCGGGTGGAACTGATCTACACCAAGTTTGTCTCGCTCGTCAGTTCTCGTCCCGTTGTCCAAACTTTGTTGCCGCTTGATCCCCAAGGATTGGAAACATCGGATGACGAAATCTTCCGACTCACCAGCCGAGAAGGGGAGTTGCAAGTGGAGCGTCAGAAGGTGAGTACCCCCACCTTTTCTGCCATGCCCCAAGACATGATCTTTGAACAAGATCCGGTGCAAATCCTGGATGCGTTGCTGCCGCTTTACCTCAACAACCAACTGCTACGGGCGTTGCAGGAATCTGCGGCGAGTGAACTGGCGGCTCGAATGACGGCAATGAACAATGCCAGCGACAACGCCAAGGATTTGATCACTCGCTTAACACTTTCCTACAACAAAGCTAGACAGAGTGCGATTACGCAGGAAATTCTAGAGGTTGTGGGTGGTGCTGAGGCACTTCAGTAAAGCCTGTCAGCAATTAAACTCAATCCCGTAGGTTGGTTGAGTGCTAACGAAACCCAACACTTACATAGGATTGTTGGGTTTCACGCTGTTCAACCCAACCTACGGGATAGTTTTTAGTGGGCAATATCTAACACTCGATACTCGATCGGCGGCTTCAAGCACAGATCTAAAATGGGTTGCCGAGTGAGACAGCGCCAATGGCAAGCAAACAAATCCGGGGTTTGAGTGCCAAGACTGGCGATCGCAGGCATCCCCGGAAACGGTAACACCCGATCAAACAATACTTCATCCTCTGCAATCCCAAATTGCAACAGATAGGTGGCAGGAGGAGCCGCGAGTACCCGCATGGTATCTCGTCCTAGCTGGTAAACCCGCTGTCGCCAAGCATCGACCAAGTGTACGTAACGGTAGGGGCGATCGGGCGTTGCCTCGCTCAGCCGCTCGATCACTTCACCATACAACAAACCCCGTGCCGTTTGAACCAGGGGCAGCCACATCGATCCCGCGCCGATCGAGTGGTTCAACTGGTTGATGTCCGATCGCAATGGCTCGATCGATCGGCAGGATTGAAACACCTGAGTTCCCCAGAATCGGGGGAAATCGTCAAGCAACTCTAGAGTGAGCGGACAAATTAGGGTTTCTACAGCAGTTGGTATCAATGCCTGATGAACAGGGATGATTTTAATTGCTGCATCAGGAGTGTCAAACTCGATCGCCCGTTGCATTGCCTGAACTTCGGCTTGATCCTGTGCCAATTCAGCATCGACGACAACCCACACCTGCATTACTACACGCTACCCAACGTGGGCAGTGTCGCCGATCCGCCAATGCTCGGAAAACTGGGCAGATCGATTTGGGTGGTGCGGCGATTGCGCACGGCAAGGCGATAGCTGACGCTTTGCAACTCAGCATGGAGTTGGCGGTTTTCCCGTTGAATCAGCGCCACTTTTTCCCGAATCGCCGTCATGCGCTCGGCAAACTTTTGGCGGTAAACGCCCGGAAGTTCTTGGACAACCTGTTCTAACATGCGCGTGCGATCGGTCAACTCCTGCACCGACTGCCGCAACTGGTAGATTTCATTGTCCTTGGTGGTCATCTGCTCCTGGTAGAACTGCACCTGCTGTTCCACGTTTTGCAGTTGCTCCCGCAGCGCCCGCACTTCCCCCATATGGGCGTGGGACATTTCCGGACTGGGGACAATGCTGGCGTTGCCTTTGACGAGGCGAAATAGCTCCTGCGATAGCTGCTGGACAAGCTGATCGCGCACCTGCAATTCATCGTGTAGCCGAGTGGCTTCGGCTTGCAATTGCATCATCTGGGTTGTTTGACTCACACTCCAACTCCCATTGGCTGACTAAGGTTTTCCTCCCAACGGCGGGGGACAGATGCACGCCGGATCTCCCGCCAAATTGCTGTTGCCGCCAATGTACCATCTGCGACGGCAATTGACACCTGATTTAACCCCTCTTTTAAGTCCCCTACGGCAAACAGCCGTGGATGGGACGTGCGGCACATGGAATCTGTAACGAGGTTGTTACCTTTCCACTCTAGGTTTAGCCCCTGAAGATATTCATTGTAGTAGTGTGATCCCATTGCTACAAGCCCTGTTTCCAAATCGATCGTTGAGCCGTCAATCAGTTCAACGCCCGTCATCTCGTGATCGTGCCCTAGAAACTGCTTGACCGGAGTTTCGACTAGCGGAAATCCATACTCCTTCAGCTTTTGCCGCATCCCATCTCCCACAGCCACTCCGTGGGTAAAGACGGTAATGTAAGGGGTAAACCAGTTCAACACAAAAGCAGTGTTGATGGCAGCTTCAGAATTAACAAACAACCCACAGCGCTTATCGGCTATTTCGTAACCATCGCAGATCATGCAAACATGCAGGTTATACCCAGCGTAGTCAAACACGTTTTGCATGTTTTCTAACTGCGGCAGGTGGTCAATGATGCCACTGGCGGCAATCACATATCGGGACCGAAACACCGGATGGAGGCTGTCTTGCTTACCCACTTTTACCTTGACCGCAAAGGTATCGCCTTCATCTTGAATCTCCTCGACGTAGGCACGCAGATAGTCAGCGTCTAGGGAAAGGGCGTGCTCAAGCCCCTGGTTGAGCATATCGCGTCCGGGGAGTGGTGGGGGGGAGTCCTAGATAATTGCGCAGATCCTGCATCCAAAAGGAACGTCCCTTACCTTTTTCGATCACCAGACAGGAGAGGCGGTAGCGTTGTAGATAGATGGCTGCCGAAAGCCCCCCTGCGCCACCGCCGACAATGATGACATCGTAGAGGTGGTCGAGGCGCTGGTTGAAGTTACTTTTTGAGAGTTTCATGGCAACTGCCTGGGTGATCTGGCTGGGTGATCAAGATGGAGGAGGGCGATCGGGCGATCGCCCCCGTAGACGATGTTAGTTAGCGATCGGAAGCTCCTGCTTCACTGTCAAGTAGCGAATCACTTCATCGCTCAAGCGCATACTGCGCTCTAGGACGCTGATGACGTTGCCATTGCTCTTGTAGTTCATTTGGATATAAACGCCTTCCCGATGCTTTTGGATGGTGTAAGCAAGGCGGCGTTTGCCCCGATGTTGAATGTCAATGTCGGTTGCACCTTGGTCTTTGAGAATGGTTTGGTATTTGGCGATCGCTGATCCACCAACTCATCTCCCAAATCTGGACGCAAAATATACATGGTTTCGTAACTATTCACTGCAATAATCTCCTTATGGACAAATGGCTCCTGATGATTACCCCCTAAAAAGGGAGTGGCTTACCTTAATCGCGATTCATGAGCAATTTCATTAGAATGCAAGGACTTATGATCATATACCAGCTAGAGTTGGATCACTATGGCACAGCGCTATGTCCGAGTTCAATCTAAAACTGGACAAGTTCACTATGGATTGCTCAACCTTGACCGCAACGTACAACTGTTAGATGCTCCCCCTTGGTTAAAGGGGCAACCTACTGAGCAGATCTTGGATGCTGATAGCTACCAAATCCTAGCTCCCTGCGCCCCTTCTAAGATTGTAGCGGTCGGGAAAAATTATGCTAAGCACGCGGCTGAGATGGGTACGGAAACTCCGCAGGAACCGCTCCTCTTCATCAAGCCTTCGACCACCATCATTCCTACCGAGTCCTTAATCCAGTACCCATCCCAATCCCAACGGGTGGACTATGAAGGCGAACTTGCCCTGGTGATCGGAGAGCGCTGTGTCGATTGCTCCCCTGAACAGTCCCGCAGCAAGATTTGGGGCTATACGATCGCCAATGATGTCACTGCTCGCGATCTACAGATTCGGGATGGGCAGTGGACACGCGCAAAAGGGTTTGATACATTCTGTCCGCTCGGACCCTGGATTGTACGAGAATTGAGTGCTGGAGCACGGCTTCAGACCTTTCTCAATGATAAGACCAGCCCGGTTCAGTCCGCCTCGATCCAGGAAATGACCTTCTCGCCGGAGGTGCTTGTCGCGTATGTCAGCCAGGTGATGACCCTGTTGCCAGGAGATGTGGTGCTGACTGGCACACCAGAGGGAGTTGGCTCCCTACAAGTGGGCGATCGCGTCCGTATCGAAATTGAGGGCATTGGCTCATTGGAAAATTCTGTCACCGCTCGTTCTGAAGACAGGCGCTAGTAGACAGGTGTTTAACCTATCCCCAAAACTATATACCCCAGCCACAACGCTTTTACCCTACCGTACCTGCATGTACACAGCGTTAGAGAGCGTAGGAATTTCAGCATAACGCCCCAAAGCAGATTGGATCACCGAATAGACAATTGCCGCGATCGTCCCCAAAAAGATGACATTATAGAGGGTGTCTAGGATAAGCCCGCCTTGCACAATCGGAGTGAAGAGGCTAAGAACAAGGCTGCACAACACCAACACGATGTCGAGCAAAATTGCCTGCATGGCGTTAAAGCGAATGAAGTGGGGAATGTTTTCATTGCGCACCACGAGTAGATAGAGCGCAAAAAAGATGATCAGCCCAGCGAAGGGAACAAGATTATAAAAATTTAGAATTGGCACGATCGGTAGAAAAACCAGTTGTAGGCTAGGAAACTGTCTAAATAGAACAGTACCAAACCGCAATACCTCAATCAGGGGAAGTAGATAGGGTAAACAAGCAAGGAAGCGATGGAGCGGGGATACAGAACGCCAAGTCATGGAGGTTCTCTCAGAAGGTTTTCTTAGTAGGAGAGGATGGGAAGCATCAATTGACGGAGCAAAAACTTGCCCCCCTAGCCCTAGAATAGCGTAGCCCACCTCAACAAAACGGTTGCCTCATCGTCCATAATTACGAAATCATGAATTTCCCAGGGGCGGCGGGGCATTATAGACGTATCTATTTTCTTAAGCTAAGTCTATGGGATTTCCTGATGTCCCGCAGTCCCGTTCATTATGTTTGGTGGACCAGATAGGCACTACGTTAGTCGTTGCCTACAAGGAGTCAACCATTCAACTTGAGCAGGCTCTAAACGCTGAAGGATTTACCTATCAAATTCTGCGGCAAGTCGATCAACCAGAGTATGCAGAGTACGCATCCAGCTACCGCTGTCTGTTAAACCATAGTTGCGCTTGGGCGATCGCCGCTCACGCTAGCCAGCCCAGCCTAATTGTTGAAGCTGATTTTGTGCCAGTCAAAGGCTTTGCCCAGTTGCCGCTACCCTTTCGCCCTCACCAGAGTAATACGGGCATGGCGTGGCTCTACACCTGTGCAGCACAAGTCTACAGCGTCAGCAGTGATGGGTTTGCAGAAGGATTTTCCACGGGAATGGTGGCGTATGTTGTGACGCCGCAGGCAGCCCAGGCATTATTGGGATTGGTTGACCACGTGACTCAAAAATATGGCACGGGCTATGCAACCTTTGACTCCGAGGTCGATCGATTTCTGCGATCGTGTCAACTAAAAAACTACATTGGCTTTCGCAACTATGGGGAGCATGGGGGTAGCCCCAACCCGGAGCACCGCCGCCATGGAATGAGTGGGATTCACCGTGCCGATGTGTTGTATGGTGGCTTGGCGTTTGTACCCGCCTATGCCACATCAACATCAAGCAGTGGGGTGTATTTTGCCTGGGCACGGCTAAATGCCCGGTTACGAGGGGTGGGGCGGTTGCTGGCAGGACGGTTTCTGCGGTTCAAGGTGCTGAGAAACTCCTCAT
>JAAUSV010000338.1 GCA_012032525.1 Leptolyngbyaceae cyanobacterium SL_7_1 | reverse complement strand
CAAGCTTCTAGACAAAAAGCTACCTTCTGTTTGTCAATAGTCCGGACAGTTTTTCGAGAGAACAAGGCTCTGGACAAAAAGCTACCTCCGTTTGTAAAGTGCAGATATTGCGTCAAACACCCAGAGGTAGCGATGAAAACTATTCTACAAGCCCTATTTGCCAAAATGGGGTCTTTGACAAACCGCAACAAAAGTTTCTGCTGACGCTATTTGGCACAATTGTGCTGGTGTGTGGCAAAGTCAACTTTACCAACCTGAGCCGCTACAGTGATATGTCCGAGAGAACCTAGCGCCGTCAGTACCGTCAAGAGTTCTGCTTCATAGGCTTGAATGCCAAGGGGATTGAGGCGGCGATACCCAGTAGTGCGACTTGCATTGGTGCAATGGATTGCTCATTTATCCCCAAGAGCGGCAAAGCGACCTATGGGTTGGATTGGTTCTACAACGGGAGTGAGAGTCGGACTCAGAAGGATTTAGAGATTTCAGTGATAGCGGTGATTGATGTCGAAGCGCATCGGGGCTATAGTCTGTCGGTGCAACAAACTCCAGCGAATCTGGCAAAGCGCAAGGCAAAAGCGCTTTGCCAGCCTCAACGGATTACTTGGTCAATGCTTGAGCAGAGCCGTCAAATGCTTGAGCAACTGCCCAACAAAGCCACTGTTGAGGCAGAAGCAAACCGGGTTGCCCCCGAATTGACTCGAATGGATTATTACCTCAAGCACCTCCAGGACAGTTCTGCCTATTTGCCGACCTCACTCAAGCGCAACATCCGTATTGCCGCTGTTGTGGATACTCGTAAAGCAGGCAAAACGGGTGTGGCGCTGCTGTTTTCGACTGATGTTGAACTCGATGCCGAACGCATCCTCGACTATTACAAAGCTAGGTTTCAAATTGAGTTTATTTTTCGCGATGCCAAGCAGTTTACTGGATTATGTGACGGGCAAACTCGTCAGTCTCAAACGCTCGATTTCCACTTCAATGCATCTTTGAGTGCCTTGAATCTGGCAAAATACGAAGACCAACTGCGCTCTACCAAAGACCAGCAAAAGCCGTCTTTGTCCACCTTCTCGATGGCAAGTTATAAGCGCCTTGCCTTCAATGAGCATCTGCTGGAGCGATTTATTTCAATGTTAGAGTTAAACCCAACGTTGATTAAATCCCATCCCAACTATGAAAACCTACGCTCCTACGGCATCATAGCCGCTTAATTCTGTCCGGAGTATTGCTTTAGCCCATCAACAGTTTGTGCAACATCCTTGGTGGGACAACCAAAGCGGTTGGAAGAACTTACTCAACAATTTACGCTTAATCATCCAACCCTTGATTTGCTTCAACTGGCTCAAACGTTGGTTAGAGGTCTTTCCGATTGCTTCACTTCACAGTGGCTTTGAGCAATTGACGCGCAAGATGAATGTGTTCATCTGTCCACTGGTGCATGAGTTAAACCTGCAACTCATCTTTTCATCTGCCTAAAGTGACCGAAGAGGGCTAAAAGCTGATCCACTCTGGTTTACATTAACTGCCGTACAGCAAGAACGGGTTTACGAGGCTCCCGGATATTGGATCGGCGACGGACCGATCGCCGCGAATGCCGTCATTGATGATTTATTCACTTACCTGTTGAAGGAGTCCTAACCTGAATGGCAACCCATGCCCTAGTCATTTGTGAGAATTGCGGATTTTCTGCTGAGCAAGACGTGCAGGATGGACAGTCGGGCGGTGCTCATCTGCTGAGCCAATTGTTACCGCTGTATGAAACCTGGAACCGTAAGGCAGAACTAGAGATTCAAACCGTTGGCTGTTTGTGTATTTGCGATCGCCCCTGTACCGTAGCCCTGACAGGTAGCCAAAAAATTTACCTACCTATTTGCAGACCTACCTCCATTGGAGTGTGCCGCCGCCCTGCTTGCTGCCAGCGAATTGTATCTGGATAGCGTAGACGGAGCCGTAGAGCGGTTTCGCTTGCCCGTGCTGCTCAGACCCCGGCGAGTAGCGCGTATTCCCCCTGCGCCTTCTCCTATTCTTGTTGACAACGATTCTCGAAAACTGCAAAATCAGGATCTTGATAGTGTTGAAATGAGCTAGAAGTAATGGCGATCGCCCTGTTACAAGATGACTACTGGTCGCTGCTCCACGAGGGTGCAGTCAATGAGCCGACGGTGTGGAGTGCGACTCAGTGGGATGTGACGTGGAGTTACCCATCACAACTGGGATGCGGTTATGTCCGAGATATTTATCTACGGGAAGGGTTGGTGTTGTCGATCGCCAATCATCACCTGCACCACGATCTAATGCTAACTAGCTCAGATCGGGAACATCCCATAGAACTTACCTACCTGTTGGCGGGGACAGAGGGATCGAGTTTGACACCCGTTCAAGCCGGACACCATACCTTCTGTGGGAGTGGCATGGCTCCGGGCGAAGTTCATACAAGGTTGGCTAATCAGCTACTCCTTGAGGTTAGTATCCACATCGAGCCAACGCTTTTTTGCCAGTGGCTCAATGGGACAACTGATCAGGTCTCCCCTACCGTGAGACCTCTAATCAAGCCATCAGACCAACTGTATTACGCCCAAATCAGTCCGACCACCACAGCTATGCAACTGGCGGTTCAGCAGATTCTGCAATGTCCGTTTCAAGATCTGACCCAGCGAATGTATTTGGAGAGCAAGGTGTGGGAACTGATGGCACTGCAACTTGCCCAAACCTCGGAGATTGATTGTGCCGAGCACTCCTCCCAGTTGCTCGATCCGGGGGATATTGAACGAATCCACTATGCCAAAGAAGTGCTCGTTTCACGGCTCAGCGATCCGCCTTCCCTAATTGAATTAGCCCGGATCGCCGGGATCAATGATTGCAAACTCAAGGCGGGATTTCGTCAGGTGTTTGGCACAACCGTATTTGGTTATTTGCACAGTTGTCGGATGGAGCGATCGCGCCAGTTGTTAGAAGCCGGGGAGATCAGCGTTGCCGCTGCCGCCCACGCCGTTGGATTCGCCAACCGTAGCCATTTTGCCACCGCCTTCCGCAAAAAATTTGGGGTTAATCCCAGCACCTACCGCATCGGCAAGCTCAGGCAAAAACTCCGCTAACCGTTCAAAAGCCTCCGCTAACCGTTCAAGGCGATCGCCCACGCCTGACCTGGATTCGGTATCTTCTTAGAAAAGATTCTCAATTGATCTAAAAGGATGTCTGAGAGGTGTGGATTGCTTGGTGGTTGCCCCCTAAAATCCTCCCCAAACTGGCTTCGCTCCAAGCTTTTTCGCCCCCTAAATCCCCCAATCTGGGGGACTTTGAGGGACAGAATTGGTTCGGAAGTCCCCCAATTTTGGGGGGTTGGGGGGCGGCTCGGATACCAGTTATCACTTCTCAGACAACCTCCAAGGCATAAGGGATATTTACTACAAATATCTCCAGGTTTCTGTATTAATTTTTGGTGTGTGGTGTGATGGTAAATCAATTGCGGTATTGGATGGTTGGAGTGGGTGTGTTGTCGGTACTGGTGGCAACCTCTGCAAGAGCGGCAATGACGAGTGAAGCAGTGGGGGAGTTCGGGGGTGAAGCAGCGGTAAAGCAATGGATCGCGCAGGGTGAATCGGTAGTCCTAATTACGGGAGTGCGGGTGGATGCCACGGAGACCGGATTGGCGATCGCGGTAGACGCTGACAAACCCTTAGAAATTCCTTCAACCTCGGTGGTGGGGAATGCGTTGATTGTCGATATCCCCAATGCGGTGTTGGCGTTGCCAGAGGGAGAGGAGTTTCAAGCCGTTGCTCCTACGGCAGAGGTCGCCCTAGTCAGCGTTACGAGCCTACCAAATAATCGAGTGCGGGTGGCAATCACCGGAGTCAATGCACCGCCCACCGTTGATTTAGGCGTCACAGGGGCGGGGTTGTTGCTGGCAGTGACGCCGGAGACGGAGGCGGCAGAAGCCGAGGAGGATGCGATTCAAGTGGTGGTGACGGCAACTCGCACCGAAGAGGATATTTTGGATGTGCCGCGATCGGTGACGGTTGTTCCCCGTGAAACGATCGAAGAACAATCCCGGCTAAATCGCAATGTGTTTGAGATTTTAGGCACAACAATTCCTGGGTTTGGTCCGCCCAATCAGAGCGATCGCAACAATGCCCAAACCCTCCGAGGGCGAGACGTTTTGATTTTGATCGATGGGGTTCCCCAAAGTTCTAATTTCTTTGGCGCAGCGGGGTTTGCCAGTTTAGATCCATCAATTATAGAGCGGATTGAAGTGGTAAGCGGTCCAACGGGGTTGTATGGGTCTGGTGCAGCAGGTGGAGTGATCAACGTCATCACTCGTCGCCCAGAAGAGGCGTTGTCCATTCAAGCCGATATTGGAGTGTCCGCCGATCTGGGAGAACTGGAGGGAGACAGTTTTGCCTATGATATCGGGCTTGGACTATCTGATACAGACGGGGATGTAGACTATCTGTTCAATGTTTCAGGGCGGTTCACCGATCAGTTCTACGATGCTGAGGGCAACCGCATTCCGCAAAATAATCCAACCTTGTCAGGGGCAACGATTTTCAATCTCTTTGGACGGTTGGGATTCAATATCACTGATGAGCAACGGTTACAGCTTTCAGCCAGTCATGTTCGCGATCGCCGCGAGGTAGATTTCATTAGCGATCCAATCGTTCGCAGCATTGGCGGAAGACAACGGGCGAGAACCCTAGATGTTGATCTGAGCTTTGACGAGTTGGAAAACCCCGGCAACACCACCACTAATGTCAATCTAAATTACACACACGATGACGTATTGGGTAGCCGCTTGCAGACCCAAGCCTACTATTGGAACAACGATGTCACCGATTTTCCCTTTGACGATCGCGGTGGTTTCATTGATGCCATCGTCTATGGTCCGTTTCGAGGAGAAGCCTTTGGAGGACGGTTGCAGATTGAAACACCGATCGCGCAACCGCTAGATTTGCTGTGGGGAGCGGACTATCGCAACGAACGCAATGAGAACATCTTTTATGTGATTGATCCCGTTGCTTTTGATCAAGACGGAGTGGTGCGATCGCTAGAGGAACGAACCTGGCTACCGCCCTACTTTGTTGATCAAATCGGACTATTTGGTCAACTCCAATGGGATATTACTCCGGATCTGACGCTCAGTGGTGGCATTCGTCAAGAGTTTTTAGAGCTTCAAGCAGATGACTACACCACCTTCTTTGGCGATGATATTGAGGGTGGAACGGTGAATTTCGATGCAACGGTATTTGATGCGGGTTTGGTCTATCGCCCAACTGAGAACATTAGTCTATTTGCCAGTTTCTCTCAAGGGTTTTCGGTTCCAGGATTTTTTACGTTTATTAACCCGCCTCCCGGTTTTTCCATTGAGGGTGGTTTTGAGGAACTTGCTCCTCAAAAAGTGGATAACTATGAAATTGGGATACGAGGTCGATGGGGGGGATTTACAAGCTTCCCTAGCAGGCTATTATGCTTATTCAGAACTCGGCGCTTTTCTGCAAAATATTCCTGGAACAGCCCTTAGCACGCTGGTTCGAGCACCTCAACGCAACTATGGTGTTGAAGCTGCGCTCGATTGGCAACTAAGCGACCAATGGCAACTGGGCACGACCGTTGGCTGGAATGAGGGCGAAGCCGATGCCGATGATGATGGGGAATTTTTAGCGCTTGGC
>JAAUSV010000337.1 GCA_012032525.1 Leptolyngbyaceae cyanobacterium SL_7_1 | reverse complement strand
GTAGAGCTTGGCGCGGCGCACGTCGCCCTTGCGCTTGACCTGGATGTCGGCGATGGCCGGGCTGTAGGTCTGGAAGACGCGCTCGACGCCCTCGCCATGCGAAATCTTGCGCACCGTGAAGGCCGAATTGAGGCCGCGGTTGCGCTTGGCGATGACGACCCCCTCGAAGGCCTGGAGGCGCTCGCGATTGCCTTCCTTGACCTTGACGTTCACGACCACCGTGTCGCCAGGGGCGAAGTCGGGGACTTCACGGCCCATCTGCTCCTTCTCGAGCTCCTCGATGATGTTGCTCATGTCTCTATCAGCTCCTGTTCTGATCCGGTGCACGACTTCGATACACCTGGATGAATTCTTCGAGCAGCGTCCGCTCCGCCTCGTCGAGGCCGCGGGCGGCGCAGCGATTGAAAGAGTCAGTGGACGACGCCAGGACCTTGCTGCTGCATCAGGTCGCCGCGAAGGGCCTCAAAGCGATCATGGTCACCAGCGCGGCGCGGGGGAACTTCGCGCCGACGAGCGAGATCCTGGAGAGCGCGATTCGACGAGGTGAGCCAGGTCCGCGGGCGGCTGGGCGCGTTCGAGCGGAACGTGCTGCAGACGAACGTGCGGAGCCTGCAGTCGTCGTTCGAGAACCTCTCGGCGTCGGTGTCGAGCATCCGCGACTCGGACTTCGCGGTGGAGACGTCGGAGCTGACGCGGTCGCAGATCCTGAGCCAGTCGGCGCAGTCGACGCTGGCGCAGGCCAACTTCCTGCCGCAGAGCGCGATCGTATAAATCAAGCTCTAGCTGCCATTGACACAAGAGCTAGCCAGTTTGAGCTTCATGTTCATTCTTCTAGAAAAATCGTTGAATGGTTTGACAAAAAAGGTAACGTCAACAAATTTGCTTTGCGAGATGAAGCGCTTAAGGCTGCATCTGCACATGAGTTGAAACAGAAGCAGATCCGGCATGCATTCGATGAGGATATTCGTGAGTGTATCCATTGGCTGCATTGTAGTATTGCTGAGTTGCACCCATTTCAGATCGAGTCAGAACGTTATATGTCAGCTCTAAAGCTGGGGATGTCCGGTGGCTACAACAGGTATGAAGATGCTCTCACTGCAATTCAACAGTATATGGAGGAGCAACCAGATTTGAAGCAACTTTTAACCAAGGAGTCAATTCTGAAAGAAATGATTGGACATTTATTGAACGGATTGAAGCTGATCGCTGATAAGGAGCAGCAAGCTATTAGCTCAAATCTTCCTTGATAAGGCATTTACAGGGGAGCATGCTGATTGACTGACAAAACTCTCGCGTAGGTTGGGTTGAGCAGAGCGAAACCCAACATCAATAACAATCTTGCGTTGGGTTGAGGCACGAAACCCAACCTACGATTTTTCAGGTGTTTTAGAAGCTTTGTCAGTCAATCAGGGGGAGCATGTCACCTTTGCAAATTGCCCTCATCCCCTAACCCCTTTTCCCCAGGGAAAAGGGGAGTCGGATCGGAATCCCTCGCCCTTTGGGAGAGGGATTTAAGGTGAGGTGCAAAAGTAATATGCTCCCTATTGCAGTCTCTTTAGAAATTCCCCGACCGCGGCGGAGCTGGATCGTCACGCTCTTCCTCACGGTTTCTAATGTCTTGCTCGACAGTTTGACAGACATGATCAACTTTCGTTCTTACCGGATGCCCCGCTTCTAGACCTTGCACTACTTCCTTAATTTCATCTAGCTTATCTCGGTAAAACTGAAGAAAAGCTAAATATGGGTCGGAACCGCCACCTTGCGAATTAGTCACCCTTCACCTCTTGGATTAGTCGAATTGCCAGTTAGCTAGATGGGTTGCTGTCAATAATCATCTTCCCTAATAGTACGGCTTAGGTGTGTCACGACGCACCCTCGTACCTTGAGAATTAGGCAACCCGAAAATTACCTCAATCTTCTGGCTCGTCTACCACAGAGACATTAAATAGTGAGGGGAGTGGATCACTGGTGGCATTGACCAGGGAAACAAACCGATCGCTCTGGGCAATCCCGTCATGACGAGGGTTCAGGGTAGAAATTGCCCCATTATCAGTCCCATTCGTCCCATTACTGCTCCCATTGCGCTTTGGAGAATTCTCAACCCGTCCCCAAGATGAGTGGTTCATTTGCTTTGGGGCTACTGAGGCTGGCAGGGATTTAGCCGGGTGAGGAACGGATGGTTGGGTAAATTGTTTGAACTGAGTCAGCAGTTTCAGGGATTTTTGAGCATTGGCGGCGTTGCCAGCCCGGTTGAACTGTTGAGTTGCCATCTCTAGGTCGGCGATCGCCCCCTGCCAGTCGCCCAGCTTTTGCCGCACCAACCCCCGATAGTAATAGCACGGAGCCGCCGTGGGAGAAAGGCGAATCGCTTCGGTATAGTCCACCATTGCCCCTTGGGGATCGCCGTAGGTTTGATAGGATTGCCCTCGATAAAAATAGGCAATGGCTAGGGTCGGTTGGTTTTGGATCGCTAAGCTGTAGTCGGCGATCGCCGCCAACTGCTCTCCTATTTCCGACAACACGTAGCCCCGGTTGCAATAGACAGCAGCAGAGTTGGGATGGATGCTGAGGGCACGGTTAAAGTCAGCGATCGCCCGCGTTTGTTCTCCTGAGTCGTAGTGGGCTAAGCCCCGGTAGTTGTAGGCAACGGCATCATCGGCTGCGAGGGTAATGACTTGAGTAAAATCTGCGATCGCCCCCGGCTTGTCCCCCAACTCGTAGCGCGTCACTCCCCGATTCCAATGGGCAGTGACATCGGTGGGATGGGGGTCGGGATGGTCAAATCGGTGAATCAGTTGTTGAATGACGGCTGAATCGGTGGTGCGCAACTTCAATTCCAACTCTGGAAAAACCGTGTGACGGGTGAGGGAATTGTCAGTACCCAATACGGCAAAGGTGCGATCGCAGATTAAGAAGTTTTCGCTAGTCCCCAAAATCCGAAACTCGAAATAGTTGGGATAGGCTTGTTTCAGCTTTAATAACCGTTGCAGGGTGCGCTGCAAATCCTGCTGTCGCGGTTGAATTGACCACCGCTGGTTGATGGGGCGCAGGAAGCGATCGCCCCGCTCGGTTGGGTGACACCAACCCAAATGCAACTGGCAGTTTTGCCGGAGCAGGGTTGCCATTTTCTGGAGAATTGCCTCATCGATCGGGCATTGGCTAGACCACGGCAAAATTAGGATGAGCCGTTCTTGGGTGGTTTCCAGTGCCTCTTCCAACACCGCTCGGCTACCCCCGGTTGGGGAAACATAGGGGGTGGAGTTGAAATCAAACACCAACTCGTAGTGCGGATCGGCAGGAAAAGTGCGCAACTGTTCGTTGATTTCCATCAACTCCTGTTGGACGGTCGCGGCAATGCGAGCTTGGAGTTGGGGACCGCTGGGCAGAGCTTGTAACTGCCGATCGATGGTTTTTAATTCCAGTTGCAGCGTTTCGGCAATCCGAGCCTGAAACTGTTGCTGCGGCAGCAGGTCGATTGCCTCCTCGGTGCCCGCTTCTGCCATTTCCGCCTGAGCCGAAGCCACAAAGGGTTGCAGTTGGGCATGGATATCTTGTAGTTCGCGTTGCAGGGTTTCTTCAAGCTGGAGTTGAAATTCTTGACGTTTCTTTAGCTCCTGCACTTGGGTGTTTAGCACCGTCCAATCTTGCAGAGGGACGCGATCGGCAACCACTTTGATCAACTCAGCCAGTTCCCGTTGCAGTGAGGAGGGATCAAACGGAGGCGGCAAGTTTTGTACATGAAAATGGAGGGAGTCAAGCTGGTTTTGTAACCCAGTAACGGTTGATTTGAGTGGATCAGCTTGCAACTCCTGGTGGAGCGCTTGAATTCTGTGGCGCAGGCTTGCCTCGGTTTGGACGTGGGCTTCTTGCTGTTGATGCAGGGCATCCAACTTTGCCTCCAAATTGGTCAAATCCCGTCGAGGAACCAAATCCGCCACCACGCGGATTAGCTCTGCCACTTCCTGCCGCAGAGCGCTGGGGTCAAAGGGCGGTGGCAATTTCTGAAATTGGCGTGTTAGATGGTTTACCTGCTCTTGCAGCGTGGAGAGGGTGGGCTTGGTTTGATCCGTTAGTCCTTGGAGGTGTGTCCGCAGTTGGGTTGTATCGGCTCTAAGCTGAACGATCGCCTGATCCAACTGATTCACCCGATCGGCACTAGACAACCCCTGAAGCTGGGCTGTCACCCATGCCACCGCGTCATTCAGTTGCCGATAGTGTCCCTGGATTTGGTCAACCTCCTGCTGCACCATCCCCAAATCCTGTTCTTCAAACAACGCCAGACGTTCGCGCAACTCCTGCTGGGTGGTGTAAAACTCCTGGGTTAGCTTCTCCAAGCCCTGCCGCTGTTTGACCAACAGCGATCGCCTTACCGCGCTGACTGTTTCCACCGTCGGCAGTGCCAGCACCTGCTGGTTGAGCAACTCCACCTGTTTGGAAAGGGTCTGATCGAGCGCCTGCAACGCCGCTGCCCCACTCTCCTCGGTCAATTGGTTGAAGCGACGGCGATTGAGCAAATTCAACGCCAGCACCACGGAAAGGGGGGCAGAGGTATAGATTAACTGGGTAGACAAATGGGACGCGATCGCCCCAACTCCCAACCCCACCAAGGAGGCATACTCAGCAATGTCAAACCAATGATGTTTTTTTAACACGGTTCCCCAGATCTTAAAAAGTTTGACAAACGGGTAGATCCCCCCCTGACTCAAGGGAGACTTGTTTAGTTATTCCGCAGACTTGGGGTTGGATCAGGAAAGCTGAATGGGAATTCGCAATTCGCCCTCCGTTAACCGATCGCCACAATTCCTCACCCAACGTGCCCCAACTGCTGTAACGTCTGATTAGACAACTGCATCGGGGATTTGGAGTATGACAGCTCAACTGCGGCTCAACTTAGTTGAGGGTTCGATATCGTTTAGTTTTAGTCCGCAAGCGGCACGAGAATTGCAAGCGGCGATCGCTCTATTAATGGACAAACTCAAAGCCGTTGCCACCCGCAACGCTACGACTGGTAAGCCAACCCCCCAAACACCCATGGAGTATCAGTATGCAGGCGAGGTGTTTTTGGAGGTGTTTTGTAACCCCAATATTTGGTCGAGTCCATTTGCCGCCAAGGTGTTGGTGACGGTGCGGGACGATCGGATTCGCCTGACCACCGAGGCAGAACTCACCCGGTTGATTGAGGATTTGAATCAATATCTAGACCAAAGTTAGAGAATCCTAGCCAACGCTAGCGATCGGCAAGAAATCACAGGTTCGACCCTGCTATCTAAAGTTAACCAAGTTAGTTGAAGTCGATGGTCAGAAACGATTAGACTCTAGACTAGGGCGTTTTAGCGAGTCAACGTGCGGCTACGCCAGTCTTTCCTCTCATCAGTTGTTCAATCTATTTGTCATAACGTTGTAGATTTATGAATCCTGATACGCTGATTCAAACGATGCAAAAAGGCTTTCGCACATCGATCGGTGCGGCTGCCTACGTGGTGGATTTAGTCCAAAATCCCGACCAGCGCGACCAAAATCTGGAACGGCTCAAGACAGATTTCAACCAGTTGGTCGAAGAATGGGCAATCAAGGGAGAGACAACGGAGCAAGAAGCTCGCACGTTTGTCGAAACCATGATGAACCAATCCTCCCGTCCCCCCAACCCCCCGTCGGCAACCTATTCACCCA
>JAAUSV010000336.1 GCA_012032525.1 Leptolyngbyaceae cyanobacterium SL_7_1 | reverse complement strand
GCTGTAGCGCCATGTATCAATATTTGAGCAGGTCGGTCTAACAATGCCGTCGCCACAAAAATGACGACCACGACCAAGAGCGCGTATAGCCCCTGCATTTCTCCAACGCTTATTCACCGAGGTTTATCCTCCTAGATTTCGAGCTTAAAGGGGTCTTCGCTGAGCGTTCCAGTTGCCAAACATCGATGGACATCAACTATGGACATCAAGGTGCTGGTGGGCTGAAGCAGTCTCAACTGTGTCACAGATGACACGGGCATCTCTCTATGATGAGACAGGTTTTTGAATTTATCTCATTTAATAGGTTTAATTGTTAATTAATATTAACGTAATCTGAGAGCTTGAGAGAACCGTAGAGCAATTTCTTGTCTAGACATTGGTTTTTCCAAGCACCTCCTTAAACTCATTCTGCCACCTGATTTAGCTGGTTGGATAAATTAGGATTTTGAAGGTATCGGGGGTGGGGGAGACGGCGCGTTCCACTGCCAATGCCAAATCCTTGAGCGGATAGCGATCGCTCACCAAAGCGTCTACATCGATCCGGCGGTTAAATACCAAATCCGCTGCCAATGCCTGGACTCGGTAGGAGGAGCTGTAGCTACCCATCAGGTCAATCTCGCGTCGATATAGCACATTGGGATTGAGGGGAATTTCTACTTCGTCGGGGAACTCCGCAAAGAAGAGAATTTTGCCGCCTCGACGGGTACAATCTAGTGCCTGGAAGAAGGCTTTTTCACTAGGAACGGCTAGTAGGGTGGTGTCTACTCCCATGCCGCCCGTCAGGTCGTGAATCTGAGCAACCAGGTTGGGATCGCGGGGATCGAAGGCTGCCTCTGCCCCGACTTGCAATGCCTTTTCTAAACGACTGGGAAGCAGGTCGGTGGCGATCGCTCGTGCCCCAAAATGCTTGACTAGCATGACAAACATTAGCCCGATCGGTCCGGCTCCGGTGATCAACACGGTTTCCCCTGCTGTGACCTGAGCCTTTTTCACTGCTTTCAAGCAACAATTCGTCGGTTCAACAAAGCTGGCTTGTTCAAACGTGATGGAGTCGGGAATGGTAATCAATCCACCCTGGCGGACAATATGCCCTGGAACTTTGACAAATTCTGCGAAGCCCCCACCACTGGGAGCGAACCCGGCGGTGGTGGTGATTTTCCTATAGACCTCACACATAGAGAAGTTGTCGTTGAGGCAATAGCCACAGTGCATACAGGGAATATGGTGTAACACCACCACTCGCTGCCCGACTTGCCAGTGCTCTACTTCAGCCCCGATCGCGGCGATCGTCCCCGCCGTTTCATGTCCAAAAATCCGTGGCGGCTCGTATAGGGGATAACGAATTTTCTTGATATCCGATTGGCATAATCCCACCACCTTGACTTGTACCAATACTTCGTCGGCTTTAAGATCAGGCACAGGCACTTCTTCGTAACTTAGTTGATTTACGCCTCGAAAGACTTGGGCTTTCATAAATTTGTAGGGTTGAAGGGGGTTATTGAGTGATGCCACGTTAACTTCCTGTATTTTCTATTGAATTGGTCAAGGAATGGTAATGCGCAGCGCCTTAGTTAGGACAACCGGGTTTGGGGCTAACTAGGAAAGCCGATCGCCCAATTTCTCTCATCGGGATACCACCATGCCAAGTCCTCAGATTTCTGCCATCATCTGCACCCACAATCGAGACGCCTATCTAGGATTGGCGATCGACAGTTTATTGCGCCAAGATTTTCCCGGTGAGTTTGAAATCATTGTGGTTGACAACGCCTCAACGGATACCACACGTACGGTCGTCGAGGCACGAACCCATCCCCGATTAAAGTACGTTTATGAACCTACTTTAGGACTATCAGTTGCCCGTAATACGGGGGCAGCCAAGGCGCGAGCGGCAATTTTGGCGTATCTCGATGATGATGCGGTGGCGAGTGAACAATGGTTACGGGTGTTGGAGGCGGCATACCAGGGGAATGAGAAATTGGCGATCGCAGGGGGAAAAGTCACATTGCTCTGGTCAGAAGGCACGGTTCCCCCCGCATGGCTATCCGCAGGTCTGGCAGCGAACTTGGGATTGTATGATTTGGGGGATGAGGGGGTGTGGATCGATCGCCCCGGCTTGACTCCTAGAGGATTAAACTACTCAATCCGTCGCACATTCCTGGATGCCGTGGGGGGATTTGATGTCAATTTGGGGCGAGTTGGTAAAAATCTACTTTCCAATGAGGAGTTGCTGATGACCGAGTTGGCGCTTCAGCAGGGTTGGCAGGTTGCCTATTTGCCCGATGCGCTGGTGGCACACCATGTGGCGGTGGAGCGATCGCGCCCTACTTGGTTTCTGCAACGAGGCTGGTGGCAGGGGATCAGCGAGTGCTATCGAGAGGAATTGACCGGACGGGCGGGGTGGGGACAACTGGGGCGAGGGGGGGAGCGCTTGCTCAGGGGGCTATATCGCTCAGTCAAGTACTTCTCCGATCCTGCACAACGATTTGATAATTTTGTTTATGCCTACGGACAAATTGGGTATTTAAAGAGGGCAATTCAAGGATTGCTCAGCGCTAAAGGGTCAACCGAGTAGAACGGCAAACCAGCGCCACGCGATCGCATTAGCTCCTTGATCTTTCACGTATCCAACCTGACAAACCTATGACTTCAATGGCTAAGATCCCCGTATCAGTGCTGATTCCCGCAAAAAATGAGGAGGCAAACCTGCCTGCTTGTTTAGAAAGCGTGGCAAGGGCAGATGAAGTGTTTGTGGTAGATTCCCAGAGTGGCGATCGCTCCATTGCGATCGCCCAAGCCTACGGTGCTCAGGTGGTGCAATTTCACTTCAACGGACGTTGGCCCAAAAAGAAAAATTGGTCGCTAGACACGTTGCCCTTCCGCAACGAGTGGGTGTTGATTGTGGATTGTGATGAACGGATTCCACCCGATCTGTGGGACGAGATTGCGGCAGCGATCCAGCAAGAGCAGTACAGCGGATATTACATCAACCGCCGAGTTTATTTCTTGGGGACGTGGATTCGCCACGGGGGCAAGTATCCCGATTGGAATCTGCGGCTATTTCGTCACCGTCAAGGACGGTATGAAAATTTGCACACTGAGGAGATCCGCAACACGGGTGATAACGAAGTCCACGAGCATGTGATCCTGCAAGGCGCGGTGGGCTATCTCAAGCAGGATATGGATCACATTGACTTCCGCGATCTCTATCACTGGTTAGAGCGTCACAATCGCTATTCCAACTGGGAGGCACGAGTGTACTACAATCTGCTGAGCGGAATGCAGGAGGGTGGCACGATCGGGGCAAATTTGCTGGGTGACGCGGTGCAACGCAAACGCTTTCTCAAAAAAATTTGGGTGCGACTTCCCTTTAAGCCCCTGTTACGATTTGTCTTGTTCTACATTCTGCAATTTGGATTTTTGGATGGCAAAGCTGGATACGTGTATGCCCGGCTTTTGAGCCAGTATGAGTATCAGATCGGGGTGAAGTTGTATGAACTGCAACGATTTGGTGGACAACTGAATACTGCACCAGAGAGCCTCAAGGCGGCTTCTACCGCTCAGCTAGAGACAGTTCAACCTTCGTCAGAGTCGATTTGAACGGATGAAGGATGAGGCAGGAGAAATGAAGCAGGAGCCTGATCTAGAGGCACCATCGGGGGTGGATTTGCGGCGTTACGATCAGCGTTGGTTTGATCGGGGGCGATCGGGCGGATGGATTTTACTGTGGTGGTTGGTGCAGGCGATCGCATTCCCCTTAACGCTCCATGGGGCGAATGGCACACGAGTTCAACTGCTGCGGCTATTTGGAGCGCGGATTGGGCAGGGAGTCGTGATTCGTCCGACGGCTCGGTTTACCTATCCCTGGAAAGTAGAAATTGGCGACTATAGCTGGATTGGCGATGACGTAGTGTTTTATAGCCTCGATCGCATTTCTCTAGGACAGCATTGTGTGGTCTCTCAGAAAAGTTACCTGTGCACCGGAAGTCACGATCTACACGATCCGGCGTTTAGGTTGCAGACAGCTCCGATCGTCCTTGGCAATGGGGTGTGGATTGCGACCGATTGCTTTGTTGCACCAGGGGTGCGGATCGGGTCCAATAGTGTGGTGGGTGCTCGCAGCAGCGTGTTTGGGAATCTACCAGCCGCACAGGTGTGTTGGGGTACACCCTGTCGTCCCCACTATCGACGACAGATGAATTCTACGCCTAGCTGAGTTACAGCGCTTGCAAGTACTTCAATAGATCTGCCATTTCTTGGGGAGTAGGCTGAAACTGGGGCATGGGCGGAGTTTTGCCACTGATCACCTGTTTGATCAGCCCAATCCGCGATCGGCGATCGGACACGTGGCGGAGACTTGGTCCCACTTGCCCATCGCCATAACGTCCATGACAACTTGAGCAGTTCATCTCAAAAATAAAACGCCCGTGATCGACATTGCCTGGCAATCCTAAAACATCTTGAACATAGGGATCAGAATGACGGTATTGGTAAGCTGCAAACGCCGTCAGGAAAATAGCCAGCAGAATCGCCAACGCTACAAGCGCTATTTTCCTGACGGAACCATTGGAGGTAGTCAATTGGTTGTTCAAGGGATTCTTCTAGCTAGGAGGGAGTAGGTATCTGCTATCAATTTATAACTTAGATGAAGATTCATACAGCAATCCGACTCAGTTCACTAATTTAATCAGGGAGTTCTCGATCGCTTTGAATATTTAATTGGGCATTTGGCATACCAAATCCTGTTTTACAGGCAGAGCGAGATAAATGAGAAAATTTTCAAGAAAGTTTAAGAATTTCGTTGAAGAGCAACTTTCTTTAAGTTTAAAGCGTTAATTCGGGTTTAAGTGAAGCGGTACAAAGAAAAACCCTTTAAATCAGAAACTCTGTCTCCGGTGCGGTTTCCCTAAAGCAGAAGTTCTGAGGCAACATTGCTAGGTCGAATCTAGCAACGAGAAACGAGGGAGAGATTCACCTGTCCCTGTTGTAGATCCAGAGGCAATGGTTTGAGCAACTTGCTCGAATCTGTTAGGATTCTACGTAAGGAAATTAGGAGATACTGCTGTGGTTGAACCGTTGTTGTGTGGCATTGTTCTGGGCTTGATTCCTGTAACGTTGGCAGGATTGTTTGTCGCGGCTTACCTCCAATACCGACGTGGTAACCAGCTCGGAATCTAAGCTTTGCTCTTGCAAGTTCAGAGACTCCCTTCTAAGCCTTACGGTTGGAAGGGAGTTTGTTTGTGGGGCGGATTTCGCTTAGCGACGGCTATAGAAGGCGATCGCCGTATTGCCATAGCGTTTATAACGGCACAGTTCCAGGGCGCTGTTGGGGATGAACGCGGCTAGGGTTTCGGCGGTATGAAGGGTGGGGTCGTGCTCAACGGCGAGTTCTCCGACAGGGGTGAGCAGTTGGTGGTGGGCGATCGCCTGCAACACGGGTTCATACAAATGACCAGCGTAGGGTGGGTCGAAGTAGATCCGATCGAAGTTCTGCCCGGCTAACGTGGGGAGCTTTTGTCCTATATCCCCCCGGATGAGCTGAATCCTCTGATCGTCACGAATAACCTGTTGCCAGTTTTGCTGAATGACGGCACAGGCTCGACCCGATTGCTCAATGCCCACAACCAAACTGGCACCTCGGCAAAGGGCTTCGGCTCCCATGGCTCCGGTTCCAGTACACAAATCTAGCCAACGACAGCCTTCCAA
>JAAUSV010000335.1 GCA_012032525.1 Leptolyngbyaceae cyanobacterium SL_7_1 | reverse complement strand
TTACCCAGTTGCATTCGTCTGAATACAAGAGTCCCGAATTACTCGACGATCGCGCCGTTCTTGTCATCGGCACGGGCAATCGGGTTGCCAGATTGCCGAAGATCTCCACCTTGCAGGTAAGCAGGTGCATCTCTGTGTGGGCGGCGCACCCCGATCGCCCCGTCGCTATCGTGGCAAGGATGTGGTCGATTGGCTTGATCAAATGGGCTATTACGATCTGTCGATCGACGATCATCCTCAAAAAGAAAAGGTTAGAACCAAAGCCAACCACTACGTCACCGGACGCGACGGGGGACGGGAAATTGATCTGCGGCAGTTCGCGATCGAGGGCATGAAATTGTACGGACGATTAAAGCAGATTGGCGATCGTACCTTGGACTTTCAGCCCGATTTGCAACAGAATCTCGACCAGGCCGATGCGGTTGCCGAAAGCATTAAGCAAAGCATTGATCAATTTATTGAGAAAAACCAGATTCAAGCCCCGATCGACCCGATCTACCAGCCCGTTTGGCATCCGCCGGAGGCGATCACCACCCTGGATTATCAGCAGGCAAACATCGGCACGGTGATCTGGTGTACGGGCTATCAATCCGATTTTCGCTGGGTCGAGCTTCCCCTGTTTGATGGCAAGGGCTATCCCTGTCATGAACGCGGCGTCTGTGAAACGTGGGGTGTTTATTTCCTGGGTTTACCCTGGCTCTACACCTGGGGGTCAGGGCGGTTTTCTGGCATTGCCCGCGATGCCACCTATCTGGCAGATTACATTACGGCACGAAAGAAAAAGACCGATTCCACCGCCTGGAATACGGTGAATGAATTCCTTTTAGGGTCATAGCGATCGTCGGCTGGCAGCAGATCCCCGGCTTTTTAGAAAAGCCGGGGATCTGGGGCAGCAGTAGCGTAGGTTGGGTTGAGTGTTAACGAAACCCAACCTACGAAATTAAGCTCGCCGCGCTACTATCGATTTCACCAGGTAACTGAAAACTCTCCAACCACAATTTAGACAATCGATCGCCCCGCCTAGCCTTAGTGTTAGATCTGAATCTCCGGTAGCTAGAAATACAAATCCTAAAAATTTTCAATCCTAATGTAGGCGTGTTCAGGGAGTACGGAATCCCTTCAGACTCAAGCCATCAAAGGAGACAATTATGCCCGAAGTTACCGCTCCAGCCCATCAAGTTGGCGACTTCTTTGTTGATTACGAAGAGAAAGTATTTCCCGATGTCAAAGCAGAACCCGGTGAAAAAGCCCTGGTTACGTTTCACACCGTGGCATTTGAAGGGTCGATCGGCTTCGTCAATTTGTTGCAAGCGACTCGCCTGTTACGCAAAGGCTTTGAAACCTCTGTGTTGCTCTATGGACCCGGCGTTACCTTGGGAGTACAGCGTGGTTTTCCCAAACTTGGCGACGCGGCTTTTCCAGGGCATCAAAACTTCAACGATCAACTGAGCAAATTTATGTCAGAAGGCGGCAAAGTCTACGCCTGTCGGTTTGCCCTGCAAGCGCTGTATGGACACGGGGAGCCTTCCTTGATTCCCGGAATCCGCCCCATCAGTCCGTTAGATGTGCTCGATTTGGTACTGATGCATCGCAAGGATGGCGCGTTTATTCTCGACACCTGGACACTCTAAGGGGACGCAATGAACGACTCGCGTAAAGTTCGGGCGGCGGCGGTGCAACTGAGTCCGGTGTTGTTTAGTCGGGATGGCACGACTGAGAAGGTGTTGCGGGCGATCGCCCAAGCCGCCCACCACGGTGCCCAACTGGTGGTTTTTCCAGAGACCTTCATTCCCTACTATCCCTACTTCTCCTTTGTGGAGCCGCCCGTGTTGATGGGAAAAAGTCATCTGCATTTGTACACCGAAGCGGTGACAGTGCCCAGCCCAGTAACGGAGGCGGTGGCAGAAGCGGCGCGATCGCACCAGATTGTGGTTGTGCTCGGTGTGAATGAGCGGGAGGGCGGCTCCCTCTACAACACCCAGTTGGTTTTCGATGCCGACGGAACGCTGGTGCTGAAGCGGCGAAAAATTACAGCCGACCTACCATGAGCGCATGGTGTGGGGGCAGGGGGATGGAGCGGGGTTGAAGGTGATCGATACGGCGATCGGCAGAGTGGGTGCCCTCGCCTGCTGGGAGCACTACAATCCGCTGGCACGATTCGCTCTAATGGCGCAGCATGAGCAGATCCACTGCGCCCAATTTCCCGGTTCAATGGTGGGGCAAATTTTCGCTGATCAGATGGAGGTGACGATTCGCCACCATGCCTTGGAAGCGGGATGTTTTGTGGTCAACGCCACCGGATGGCTTTCCCCGGAGCAGGTGGGGCAGATCACCCCGGAGGGCAAGCTTCAGCGGGTGCTGAGCGGCGGCTGTCATACGGCAATTATCAGCCCGGAGGGCAACCATCTTTGTCCGCCGATTACCGAGGGGGAGGGGATGGCGATCGCCGATCTCGACTTTGCCCTGATCACCAAGCGCAAACGCATGATGGATTCTGTCGGGCACTACTCGCGCCCTGACCTGTTGCAACTCCAGCTCAACAGCAGTGCCCATCGTTTGATTACAGAGAGTGCCCCCGTCCAACCCATGTCGCCCCCGTCCCTGCCAGAGTCGTTGTTCCTCTCGGATACCCAACCGCTATTTTCATGAACAAGCAACAGTTAATTACCGACCTCCAATCCCAGGGGCTAAAGCTAATTGAGCAGTCCGTGGGGGCATCGGGACGCAAGGGGGGGGCGGGTCCCTCCGATCACAAAGCCGTGACGATCGAGGGAACCACGGTGATGGTGCCCATCTTTAACAACCCCGCCGCCCGATCGCCCTACACCGTTCGACCCAGCGCGGACGACTGGTTGCTGGAACTGGATGGCGGTGCGATCGCTCCCATCCAGTTTCCCCGCCAGCCCCAGTTCTACAGCCTACACACCGCCGAGGGCATTCCCTACTGGAAAATTGCCCTGTTGCATAGCCGCGATGTGTTGGCAACCACGGTGCTGCAAACCTGTATGCGCTACAGCGATGCTGCCACGGCTTGCAGTTTTGCGCCATCGGGCAATCCCTCGACGCCGGACGCACGATTGCCCGCAAAACCCCGGCGCAGTTGGCAGAGGTGGCGGAAGCAGCGGTGCGGCTCGACGGGGTAAAGCAGATGATTATGACGACGGGCACTCCCAATACCAGCGATCGCGGCGCTGCCTATCTGACTGAATGTGCCAGGGCGATCCGGGCACGGGTCAACCTGCCGTTGCAAGCCCAGTGCGAACCGCCGGATGAGTTTGTTTGGTTCGATCGGATGAAAGCCGCAGGCATAGACAGTCTGGGAATGCACTTGGAGGCGGCTGACCCAGCCGTGCGTGCCCAAATCATGCCTGGAAAAGCCACGGTTCCCCTATCCCACTATTTTGATGCGTTTGAGGCGGCGGTGCGGGTGTTTGGCTGGGGACAGGTGAATACCTACCTGTTGGCGGGGTTGGGCGATCGGTTGGAGACACTGGTGCAGATGAGCGATCGCCTGATCCAGATCGGCGTTTACCCCTTTGTCGTGCCCTTTGTGCCGATCGCGGGCACTGCCCTTGCCCACCATGCCGCCCCCAGCAGCGACTTTATGCTTGCCCTCTACCAACAGATTGGCGACCTGCTGAAGCGGGCGGGCATGTCATCGGCAGACATCAAGGCAGGCTGCGCCAAATGTGGGGCGTGTTCCGCATTGTCGATGTTTGAGAAATGATATGAGTTTCCCCACCAGCTACCAGTTCAAAATTGCAACAAGTCCCAATGAGATTGCAGCGTACTTTGCGCTGCGACGATTGATTTTTGCCGAGGAACAACAACTGTTTCTAGTGGACGATGTGGATGAAATCGATGCGATCGCCTATCCGATCGTCGCCATTGCCTCTGATACCCAGCGAGTGGTGGGGGTGGTGCGAATTTATGAAACCGAACCGGGCATCTGGTACGGAGGCAGACTGGGAACCCATCCCGACTGCCGCAAGGGGTGGCAGATTGGTAAAGGATTGATCGACAAAGCCGTCACCACCGCCAACACCTGGGGTTGCACCCAATTTCTCGCTACGGTGCAATTGCAAAACGTGCGATTTTTTCAACGGTTGCACTGGCAATCCCTGGAGGAAGTCACCATTTGCGATCGCGCCCACCACCTGATGCAAGCCGATCTCGCCTTTTACCCCCCGGAATCTCAAACCAGGGAGGCATCCTAAATGCTGGCATCCCTGGTGGCAGAGCTACGGCAATCGCTCAGTCTGCTGCACAAGCAAGACATCCAAACGGCGGCTCAAGCCTTGCCAGCGTCCCCGATCGCCGTTGGAGACGATTGCGCTGCCATTCCCGATGGCGATGGCTACCTACTGCTTGCCGCCGAGGGCATGTCACCGCAATTCCTCGAAACCGATCCGTGGTTTGCGGGCTGGTCTGCGGTGATGGTCAACCTCAGCGATGTGGCGGCGATGGGGGGACGGGCGATCGCTGTGGTCGATACCATTTGGAGCAAATCGAGCCAGGAAACTGGTGAAATTTGGGCAGGCATGCAGGCGGCAGCTCAAGCCTACAACGTGCCGATTGTGGGCGGTCACACCAATTGTCATAGCCCCTACAATGCCCTGTCGGTGGCGATCCTGGGACGAGCTACCCACCTGATCACCAGCTTTAATGCCCAGCCGGGGGATCGGTTGCTGATGGTGGCGGATTTTCAGGGCAAACCCCACGCCACCTATGCCTTTTGGGATGCTGCTACGACCGCTGATCCGGTGAGATTGCGATCGCACCTGTCGATCTTGCCCTACGTGGCAGAAACCGGGCTGTGCGATGCCGGAAAGGATATCAGCATGGGCGGGATAGTCGGCACGTTGCTGATGTTGCTGGAACCTCCGGCTGTGGGGCGGTGTTGGATCTCGATCGAATTCCCTGCCCACCCGCGCTGCCGTTGGAGCGGTGGTTGGTGAGTTTTCCCAGTTATGGATTCCTGTTGAGCGTTCGTCCGGTTCACTGTGCCGCTGTGCAAGCGTGTTTTGAGCAGCAGGGGTTGATTTGTCAACCTGTGGGAGCCGTTCATGCCGATCGGCAATTGGTATTACGATCGGGGCATGAAACCATGGTTTTTTGGGATTTCATTCATCAGGCATTTACAGGATTTCGATCGTGACTCCCCTCAGCATTGCCCTGTTTACCTATTCCACCAAGCCCAGAGGTAGCGTCATCCACACGCTAGAACTGGCAGAAGCATTGCATCACCTCGGTCATCAGGTTTGTGTCTATGCCCTCGACAAAGATGGCACAGGGTTTGACTATGCCTTATCCTGCGACTACCAACCCGTTCCTGCCTACCCTGCCCCATCCAACACCGACCAATTAATCCAACAACGGATTCAGGAATTCGTTGATGATCTCAGCACTTCCAAACGAAGATTTGACTGCTACCACGCCCAAGACTGCATCAGTGCCAATGCCCTCGCCCAACTCGTTCAACAGCGCAAAATTCCCGCCTTTATCCGAACGGTACATCACATCGAAGACTACAACAGTCCCTACCTGCAACAGTGTCAAGATCGCTCCATTCGGGACGCTGCCCTGTGTCTGTGTGTCAGTCAGCAATGGCAACTGGCATTGCAACAGCAGTATCAAATTTTCTCACGCGGAAGCTCTATGTGTTCGCTTAAAAGCGCGTACGTCTCTTCAGGACTATCAAGATGCTGTGGATCTATGGCAAT
>JAAUSV010000334.1 GCA_012032525.1 Leptolyngbyaceae cyanobacterium SL_7_1 | reverse complement strand
CCCAATCAGAGCGGAAATGAAAGACCGAAATTCATCAGAGTACGCCCGCTTTGCCAAACCTCAGTTTACAGCGATTTGCGCAACTGCGTACGTTTGACTACAATCAGCACCGCCACAACTCCCAAGCCCAGTCCTAAACCGGGTTCGGGCACCGCCATACTGTTGAGCGGGTTGTCGGGCTGGGTCAAGTCCTCCTCTCCTTTCTCCACGGTGCGCTGGAAGCGATCGTCTCCCGCCTCGGCTTGTCTTAGGGCTTCCCGTTGGCGATCGTCCACCAACACCAGCATGGAGGAATAGGGGGTGACGATTTCTGTGGATTTGGCGATCATATGCACCGCATCCAGCGACTGCAACTGGGTCATGTCTTGGGTTCGGCTGAGGTTGAGAATCAGTTGACGAGCGGCGATCGGGGTGAAATCTGCCTGCGGTGGCGTTGCCTTGGCAGGCGTCGTTTCAGCACCCTCCGGCGTTACCGTCCAAGCGTAGCCATCCGCCACACTCACCACTGCTTCTCCAGCACTGGCGATCGCCTCTACCTGCCGCAGCACCTCTTCCAGGGAGGTGGCAGAACCGCCACGGGTGCGTTGCAGGGTGGCTAGGGTGGCGTCGTCGTAGGCAGGAGGCAGGCTTCCGCCCAGATGCACGATCCACAGCGGGGTGGTTACCTCTGGCATGACCACGTTATCCCGTGACAACTCGTAGCTGCCCTGATCGGTGAGCACGACGATCGCATCGTAAACCCGATCTCCCCGCAACTGCTCGAACTGTTGCACCATCGTAGGGATGACCAGGGAGCCGTAGAAGGGGGTTTTGGTGGCATCAAACGATCGACTCTCCGGTAAGCGTTCTGCCCCTGCCCCATCAACGGTGACATACAAATCGGGTTGAATCCCAGGCTGTTGTTTAAGCTGATTGAGCGTTTGGGTCAGCTCTGCTTGGTGGCTCTTCATGCTGTAGGAAGTGTCGAGTACCAGCGCCAGTCGTTGGTTAGTGGAGAGACGTTTTGGTGTGGGAACGGGCGTTGCCCCAACTTGGTAATTGGCTAGTGTCACCTGATGGGTGGCTGGAGCGGACTTGTTTGCGGGTAGGGAGGATTCCAACCAACGATCGATGGACCTGTTGGTGGGATGCCCCTGGCGTCGCCGTACCGTGTCCTTTGTCCAGAAAATATTGCGCTTTTCGCTGAGTTGGGGCAATGCCCACTGGCGATCGCGCTGCATCACCCGATAGGTCAGCCATAGGTGCAACTCTCCGGGTTTCTGGGTACGCCACGATCGCTGCGGAATCGGAAACACTCGCATCCGGTATTGGCGGGGTCCGACCTGCTCTACTAACGCCGGATCGGTGGCGATGGTGAAATTAGCCCGATCGACTTCTGCGTTATAGACCTTCTGAGCCGCGCCCCTGGGAGACACGGTAAAGCGGAAGCGGTGATCGCGATCGCGCTGATTGCCCAACCACACCCCAGTAATCACCGCACTCTCTGGCAACGAGAAGGAGTAAAAGATTTCCTGGTCTTGATCGGTGGGGTTTTGGTAGTGCTCATACAACTCCACCTCCGCCCAGTCGCCGTGTTCCTGCACATTTACCCGCTGCTGTGCCAACCAAACCAGTTCTTGGTCAATGTTCAACAATCCGGCTTGCACCTGGTCGCGTTGCACCGTCGATTGCAGGGCATGGCGAATGGCGTCTGCTTCTGCCCGTTGAATCGGGGTGTCAAAGAATTGGGCGTAGAGTGCCGCTGCCTTTTCTGGGTCAGCGCGATCGCCGCGATATAAAAACGGTGAGATCCAGGCATTGTGAAAGTCCTGCCACTGCTGGGCGTGGTCTTCGGGCATGTTGAATAGCGACTTGTACATTTCCCGCAGTTGGTTGCTCTCTTCCCAGGGGCTGAGGTAGCGATAGGCATAGAGGTAGCCGTTGACCAAACCCCGGCGGATCAAGTCCGATCGCTGCAACAATTCCTGCCGCGCCTGCACGGTGGTGGGAGGAGACTGCAACAGGCTAAAGGCGTGTAGTTGCGGTTGGTTCTGCAAACCAAAGAACAGAAAAATCCAGGTGAGCGTCACGCCCACCGTGCTCAATCCTGCCTTCACCCAGCCGTATCGTGCTCCAAAGGTAGAAAATGCCCGCCACCACGATCGGGTGTACATGTTTACCAGGGCATAGGGCATGGCAACAAATAGGGTGCAGCTAAAGCCCAACAGTAGTAGGGAGATGGTTCCCCACCAGATCGTTGCTAGGGAGTCGGAGTTGAGCATCCACCACAAATCCCGTACCCAGTCAAAGCTGAAGAAGGCATAGAGGAATGTGGCAAAGGCAGGGACGGTGTAGAACAGCAGCAACACCCCTACATACACCCCCATCACCAGCATCAAACTGTGCCCAAACAATCGCAGCCAGCCCAACGTATGACGCCGCGCCGTGTAGCTGCTAAGCAACTCGATCGCCAGCGTTGCCATACACACCGCCAAACTGCCCAGAATATGGGCACTGGCAGCGTTTAACTCCCGAATTACAAACAACCGCAACAGACACAGGGCAAACAGCGGAGCCTCCACCCCGTAGAACAAGCGCATCAGTAGCACCGGATGTTTGCGCAATCGCCAACCGATTAACGTACAGACCGGAGGCGTAAAAACTACACCGAGAAAACTAATCAGAAACGAAGCTGGGATTTCTCCGGCGATCGCGGCTTCCCAGATTGGCACTGCCATAAACGGCAACATTCCAGCAAAGACCACCAGTAGGAAGGCACTGTTCCACAGCCAAAAAATGGCGCTACAGAGGGCATGGACGAAGGTTTTCATAGAGTTTGTGAAGCAAGGGGTTGATCAAGGGAAAGGAGTTTGGTGCAACCCTGCGATATTAGGGGTAGAAATTTTATTTCCTAATAATCCCTCGGACTGAATTGGGATTTTTTGGTTCGGATTTTGTGAAGTTTGGTGAAAATTGGGAGCGATCGCGCCATTCAAAATTCTGGCTTCGCACAAGTCAAAGATCCCCGGCTTTTCCTAAAAAAAGCCGGGGATCTAGGGTGGCAGAGTTTCATCACTCGCATAGGATGGTTGCCCCTACGACAAACAGTCGATCATCGATCGAATTCAAATTTAGAAGGCTTTCTCCCGTTGCAGCAGATCTTCCAACGACAGATTGGTTTCCAACTCTCCAGCAAACGCTGTCCCCACCTTGTTGTTTAAAAAGTGATCCTGAACAACGGTGTAGGTTCCCTCCGCCAAGGGAACATAGCCCACCACATTCACTAAGTTGCGGGCATTGACCAAGTAGTACTCAACAAACTCTCTCAGTGCGGGTTTTTCCTGCAAAGATTGGGCGTTGACATAGATAAACAGAGGGCGGGCAAGGGGGAGGTACTGATTATTTGCCACGGCTTCGTCGGAGGGAAGGATCGGACCGTCGCCATTGTCGATCGCCAGTGGCTTCAACTTCGCCTGCGCTTCCTCGTAGTAGGCATAGCCAAAATAGCCCAATCCATTGGGATCATCTGCCACCCCTTGAACCAGCACCGTGTCATCCTCACTGGCGGTGTAGTCGGTGCGGCTAGCCCCCGATTCGCCGACGATCGCCTCGGTAAAATAGTCAAATGTTCCCGAATCGCCGCCTGCCCCATAGAGATTGATCGGCTGATCGGGCCACTCCGGGCGGAGTTGATTCCAACTGGTAATGGTTCCCTCAGCGGCGGGTTCCCAAAGCTGCTTGAGTTCTTCAACCGTGATATCTGCCGCCCATGTATTATCGGGATGCACCACCACCGTCAGCGCATCAAAGGCAACAGGCAACTCGACATATTGAATCCCTGCGGCTTTACAGGCTTCCATCTCCTCGGTTGTGATTGGACGAGAGGCATTGCTAATGTCGGTTTCGCCTGCACAGAATTTTCTAAATCCCCCCGTAGTCCCCGAAAATTCGACGCTAAACTCTGGTTCGTCTTCTTCTTCAAATTGGTATTCTTTAACGACTTCATCGGTGAGGGGGTACACCGTGCTAGAACCATCAATTTTGATTGATTCAGCAATAGGCTGTTGCGTTTGGGAGGTATCAGTTGCAGGAGTGGATTCTGGAGCAGCGACATCAGGGGTAGACGTGCCGCTACAACTTACGATTAATACTAAGCAACTAACCGCGATCGCCGACTTGCACACTGACTGAAGGGCTATGGTCCTCATGGCTGCATATCTCCAATGCTAGATTAGAAATCATGCTCTTATTTCAAGATAAATTGATTTAATAAGTCAAGTCATCTAGCTCACACAAACATCATTCTTAATCAAGTTGATAGCTGGTCATCTACGGTGCTGGTTAGTGTTGGCTCAGTCGTAGCAGGGGTTGGCAGGTAGGATAGGGCTGAAGCGGCGAAACTCTGCTAGATACTGTTCTAGGACAACGAACTGGGGCAAATCGAGGCTGTAGTAAATCCACCGCCCTTGCTGTCGCGATCGCACCAATTTGGCTTCTTTCAGTGTTTTTAGGTGAAATGAGAGTTTGGATTGGGTGACACCAAGAATCTCACAGAGGTCACACACGCACAGCTCCTTATCCCTCAATAACTCCAACACTTGAACACGCAGTGGCTCAGACAGCGCATGAAATCCGGCAATCAGTAAGGTGGATGGTAGATCAGCAGACGTTTGCATCAAGTATTGCATTAAGGTTTTTCATTTCAACTTATTTTGAAGTATACAATTTCTTCTAAAGTGAAGGCAAGAATGGTGAGGAGCGATCAGTAAAGCAATAGCGGTAAAGCGATAACATTTATGAATTTGGGCTGTGTCTGCCGCAGATCTCTTCATAGAATCAGCCTGGAGGCACTCTTCTTGGTTCATCCGTGATTCTTAATGAGTTGAATATGCGCCCTCAATGAGACTACTTGTAATTGAGGATGATGAGTCTACAGCCCAGGCGTTGACCACCCTCCTCACCAGCCAAAACTATGCGATCGAAGTTGCTCCAAATGGTCGGCTGGGGTGGGAACTGGTCGAAGCCTTTGACTATGATTTGGTCTTGCTAGACGTGGTATTGCCGGAATTAGATGGCATCACTCTCTGTCGTCAGATGCGTGCCAAGGGCTTGCAAATGCCAATCTTGCTGCTGACAGGGCAAGACAATGGCCACGACAAGGCGATCGGGCTGGATGCGGGGGCAGATGACTATGTGGTAAAGCCCTTTGACCCAGAGGAGTTGGTGGCAAGAGTGCGGGCACTGTTGCGCAGGGGGGGGACGATCGCCCAACCAGTGCTGCAATGGGGAGAACTGCGACTCGATCCCAGCAGTTGCCAAGTCACCTATGCCCACACCCCCCTACTGCTGACCCCCAAGGAATATGCACTCCTAGAACTGTTTCTGCGCAATAGTCGGCGGGTTTTTAGTTGTGGGATGATTTTGGAGCATTTATGGTCCTACGAGGAAACGCCCGGAGAGGATGCCGTGAGAACCCACATCAAAGGGTTGCGCCACAAACTCAAAGCCGCTGGGCTACCAAGTGATGTCGTAGAAACCGTCTATGGCATTGGCTATCGATTGAAGCCAAGGGAACTGGAGAAAAAGCCAGAGCCGCCAACGGTGGATAGGGCTTCCCGGTGTCCGGTTCCCCTATCCCCAATAGCTCTGAGTGATATTCACGAACCCACTCAGCAGCAAACCCTGACCCAGATCAATCGCATTTGGCACCGATTTAAACCATGTATCCGCCAGCAGGTGGAGGTGTTAGAGCAGGTGGCAACGGCTGTAGAA
>JAAUSV010000333.1 GCA_012032525.1 Leptolyngbyaceae cyanobacterium SL_7_1 | reverse complement strand
CGTGTTGAGTGTGTTGGGTTTCGTTACCACTCAACCCAACCTACGAGTGACTACGATGCCACCGAGACGCTGACGATTCTGCCGCCCTGTCGTTGGATCTGTTGCATTTTGGCAGAGAGCTGGTCGTAGGGCACCAGGAAGGCAGTGCTGCTGCGGCGGAGCTTGGGATAGCCCACGCCCGATCCACCAGCCCGCAAACCCGCCACTTCGACGCGATACACCCGATCGCTCTCACCGATCGAACCACCCAAACACTTGGCGGGAGCCACATCATTGGAGGGGCGGAAGTAGGACCAGTTGCCCGCGCCAGAGGGACTGAGGATCGTGGTGGCTTTGTTTTGAGCCAGATCGCGTGCCAGGTGGGGCAGGTTGCCCTCCGATTGGGAGCGATCGCTATTGGCATAGCCCCGATATAGGCGGAACATGCGGTTAAAGGCAACCGTTCGGGCACCGGGATAGAACTGGAAGCCCCGGTAGTAGGGCACGATGTTTTCGCCAAAGTTGGCTTGGTACTCCTCCGAGTCGATGTAGGAGTCGATCTCGGCATCAAACCCCTGTTGCTCGTACAAATCGAGGTGGTACACCACTTCCGACTCGTCGTAGGGAGCCCGTCCCAACAGGTGCTTGCAGTTCAACTCGATCACGCGAGTCTGGAAACTGTTGTAGAGAAACTTTTTCTTGTAAAGCTCAGACTTGGCAACGGCGCGGACAAATTCTCGCACACTCAGGTTGCCATCGCGCAGCAACGACTCAGCGCTGGTGAGCCGCTCTGACTTCATCAAATAATCGTTACCCAGCAATTGCTTGTAGACAGCACGGGCAACGGTTTCTACGTCATCTTTGGTGTAGTTAGGACGCATCTCCACCTTGGGCACGTTTGTGGTGCTGTAGGCAGAGGTTCCTAGCCGCGATGCGGCAGCAGTAATAGGCACGGCATACCCTCCTCAGGCAAGTGAGCAATAGAACTGACAGAATAGGTAAATTTGCTGTCAGCTACTAGCCACTAGCCCGGAGCCACTAGCCACTAGCCGACAGCCAAATGGATTTAGACAGGTGCAATGCCTGTCACTCGACCGCCCATGCGGTTGATTTGCTGGAGTTTGGTCGAGAGTTGGCTGTAGGGCACAACAAATTCCCGGTTGCTCAATCGCAGGGGGGTGTTGCCACCCGACTTGGATTGAACCACACGAATGCGATATAGCTGGTCGCGATCGCCCGCTGCTGCGCCCACTAACACCTGACCCTGACGAATCGAGCCTTGGGTAGCGGCGATCGGTGGCACGATCGGCACTGAGTAGTTACGAGCTACTTCCTGCACGAGCCGAGGACGATTTTTGCCAAACTGCGATCGATCGCTATTGGCATAGCCCCGGTAGAGGCGAAACATTCGGTTAAACCCAACGGTCTTTTGCCCCCGCTGCGATGCAAACCCCCGATAGTAGGGAACAACGCGATCGCCAAAGCTCTCTTGATACTCCAGCGAGTCGATGTAGGCATTGATTTCTGCCCCATAGCCCTGCTGGTTATAAAGATCGACATGAAAGGCAACTTCCGCCTCGTCGTAGGGTGCGCGACCCAATAAATGCTTGTAATTTAGCTCGATAAACCGGACTTGAGAGTTGTTATAAAAGAATTTTTCCTTGTACAGCTCTGATTGGGCGATCGCTCGGACAAAATCCCGCACGGTGGTTTGTCCTTGGCGGAGCAAGGATTCGGCGCTGACAAGGCGCTCACTTGCCATCAAATGGTCGTTGCCCAACACTTGACGGTAGGCAGCTCGGATCACCGCTTGCACATCGGCTTCGGTGTAATTCGATCGCAACTCTACCCGCTCTGCACTATCAAAGGCTGTAATTCCCAATCGTTCTGCTGCTGCTAAGCTAGCCATACCTGACATCCCCCAACACAACTGAAATGGGTCTTGAGTGGGTAATGCGCTGCTTTTACAGCAGATCATCACCGGGTAAAACCGTCAGTAGATAAAACAATGCCCGGAACAATAAACAATGCCAGTGATTACCAGCACCCGCTCATCGTTCCGGGCAGACGATCAACTAGCTGAGGGCGTTGATCGCGTAGTCGAGGTAGGTATTGGCTTCGTTAGCCGCTTGACCAGACAAACCGTGGTTGGCTTTCACATGCTTCAACGCTTCCACGTACCAGCTGGGGGACGAAATCAAAGGTGCGGTTGATTTCGTCGAGACCAGCAATCAAGTACTCATCCATCGGACCAGTGCCACCAGCAACCAAGCAGTAGGTCACCATGCGCAAGTAGTAACCGATGTCACGGGCGCACTTTGCCTTACCACGAGCATCCGCCGCGTACTGAGCACCCTGCATTTGGGTGGTGTAGGGGAACTTTTGATAAACGGCATTGGCTGCACCGTCGATCAATTGTTGAGCCTTGGAGGTCAATGCACGAGCTGCTTCCATGCTGGCAACTGCACGCTCAAACCGACCGTTGACGGCTTGAAGCTCGGTGTTGCTGAGGAACCGTCCCTGAGTATCTGCTGCTGCGATCGCTTCAGTAATGGGGGTCTTCATAGTTGAAATATCTCCCTAAATTTATCGTTGACGTTCAAAGTGGGTGTTAAAAGACTGTTGCCTGTGTAGCTTGTACAGTGGCGATAACCGATGCCGTGGCTCCCAACACAGACTGATTTTGCCAGCAACAAACGGTTAGCCCGATTGCACAATTAAGCAACAGCAGAAGCAGCGCGATCGAAGTAGCCTGCCAATTCGGAAACCAATGCGCTGCAATCGCCTTGGGTGATCCCATCAGGGCTGTTGACAATGCTGATAGCTGCTTCCTTCATTTTCTGAACGCCAGCGGCGGTAGAACCACCGGGAACGCCCAATGCTTGGTAGGTTTCGCGCAAGCCATTTAAGCAGCGATCGTCAAGAACGCTAGCGTCACCAGCCAAGGTTGCATAGGTCACATAGCGCAAGATGATTCCATATCGCGCAAGCAAGCTGCCATCCGACGGTTGGTGTAAGCATTACCACCGGGCTGGATCAACTGGGGCTGCTCCTCAAACAATGCACGAGCGGCATTGGCAACGATCGTGGATGCGTTGCTGGTGATGCGGTTAACGGTGTCAAGGCGCTTGTTGCCATCTTTGACCATATTGGTCAATGCATCGAGCTGAGAGGTGCTGAGGAATTCACCCTTGGCATCAGCTTGAGAAACAACTTTGGCGAATGCATCTAACATGGACTCAATCTCCTAGATTGTCTTAGTTGAGCTTGGTTTTGATTAAAACTGGATTATTGGAAACCAGCGCGACTGTATGAACTTACATGAACAAACAGTCCATGACCAAACAGTCATTGAAAGAGAACCATCGAGGCATTAGTTAACTCTGCCGATTGATAGCACTCAGATTGCTCTAAGCAATTAACCTGATTTTCTAATAAAAAGTTCAGGAAAATTTGGAAATCTGAGAAAAGTTCACATTTGTATGAGAAATCAAAAAACGATTCAAATCCGCAGTTTAGTTAACGTTTGCCTGTCAAAATTACCCTTCCGAATCTCTTTATACAATGCCAATCACCCATTGTTTGTTACAAATTATGAAATTGTATCAGGATGCATAGATTTATCCACGGAACCATTGGCTTTAGAGCACTTTGGCTTTTCTAGTCTGTTATTTTCTTAACTTTCCTTTACAAAGCCATCAAAAAAAAGCTGTTTTGTGACCATGAACACCATTTAAGATTTTCTTTCAATTGCTTAAAGTGTTGAGCAGTAAGGGTTTTTGGACTTGAACACGCTTGATTTCGGTTTTCCTAGTATTGTGTTTTGTTAAGGAAGTGTTGCACTTCGTTATGAGAAATTAAGAACAACGCTGTCTTAGTACCTGCAAAAGTGTGACAAACTCTGCCGGAGCAGGGGCGATCGCCTCGATCAACGCCTCTGTAACTGGATGTTGCAACTGTAACTTCCAAGCGTGCAACGCTTGCCCAGTCAAATTCACCCCCACCGATCGCCCCGCTCCATAGAGCGGATCGCCGACAATCGGATGCCCCAAATGGGCGCTGTGCACTCGAATCTGATGCGTCCGCCCTGTTTCTAAGCGAAACTCCACCCAGGTAAAATTGCCCAAGCGCTCCAAAATCTGCCAGTGGGTGACAGCCCGTCGCCCGCCTTGCTCTGGGGAAACGATCGCCATTTTTTTGCGATCGACCCGATGCCGTCCGATCGGCTGGTCGATCGTTCCAGCCGGTGGAGGTGCGCCATAGACCACCCCCAATACGTCCGCTGGGCAGTTTTGGCTTTGAACTGGGCTTGTAGATGGTGGTGGGCACGGTCGGTTTTGGCAATGGCGATCGCCCCGCTTGTGTCTTTGTCGAGTCGGTGAACAATCCCCGGTCGTTGCACTCCACCAATCCCAACCAAGGAGGGGCAATGGGCTAACAGAGCGTTTACCAGGGTGCCCTGCGCATGTCCCGGTGCGGGATGCACCACTAATCCCACAGGCTTGTTGAGAATCAGTAATTCCTCGTCTTCATAGAGAATTTCTAGGGGGATGGCTTCGGCTTGCAGGTCAAGCGGAGTGGCGTCGGGGATGGTGAGCACGATCCGATCGCCCGGTTGCACGTCGATCTTTTTGGACGTACAGACCGTTTGATTGATCACCACTTGTCCTTGCTCGATCAGCTTTTGAATGCGCGATCGAGACAAATCAGGTAACTGATCAGCTAAATAGCGATCGAGCCGTTCTCCAGCTTCGTTAACTTGTAAATCGATCGTAGAGGGCAAAATCGTCTCCCAAGCTCAAATTGCATTGTAGCAAGGGGAGATTCATGCTCAGAGTGGGATGCGTCGGAATCTTAAGTGGGAGGATCTGCCTCTCGATCAGGCAGACTAAACACGGGCAGGGTGACTCCCCACGTGATTGCCGCCAACCGCATCGCCGCGATCGTGCCCATGCCTAATATCGTCGCCAGGGAACGGTCTAATCCAACATACTGTAAGGCTAAATAGACACTGACCCCGGCGATCGCCGCCACAGCATAAATATTCCCCCGCCGCAGGATCAGCGGAATTTCTGCCAAAAGCACATCTCGAAACCACACCTCCGGCAACGCCCGTCATTGCCCCCATCACCACAATGATGATTGGAGAAACGGTGGTTCGCTCAGCAATCTGCGCTCCACTAATACTAAACAGTGCCAACCCAAAGGCATCGGCAATCAGCAAAGCCCGATTGGGAGGGCGACGAAAGCGAGTGTAGATTAGCGTCAGCGCCGCCGCCGCCAAAATAATCACCAGATAAATCGGGTTTTGAATCCAAAACACAGGATGGCGATCGAGCAGCAAATCTCGCAGCGTTCCCCCACCCGTGGCGGTGACCACCGCGATCACCACCACGCCCAACAGATCCAAGCTCTTGCGTCCGGCTGCCAACGCTCCACTAATGGCAAACACCGCCACACCCAGCAAATCAAAAATCTGAAGAATCACCACTGACCTCTCACCCCGGAATACAGGACAAAACCCACAATAAAGGTTCTTTTGATCCTTGTCCTGTCGAGTCAGGAGTTTGGTCGTCCTAAACCTGTAAGGATTTTGCTGGTGCGGGCTGCGCCCGCACCAGCAAAAATCCTTACTTAATGATTACCACCGGGAGTTTTATGCAGGACGGCAGTGTGCCAGCGTTTCGTGGAGATTGACCACTGAACCAATGACGGCGATCGCTGGGGCAGAAAACCCAGTTGTCTCAATTTGTTCCACAATCGTGCCTAAGTTGCCC
>JAAUSV010000332.1 GCA_012032525.1 Leptolyngbyaceae cyanobacterium SL_7_1 | reverse complement strand
GGGAATAAAATCCCAGTGGTGCGGTAGGGGCGGATCGCCATGCGCCCCTACAGGTTAGGACATTGGTACATTATTTACTTGCACATCCCCAACCAACAGCGCCGCTAGCGGCTTGTGAAATCAGCATTTTGAAAGAGGTCTCCGCTCTGCAAATCAGCCATACTGATGCAGCACAGATGGAATTGGAGAAACGCACCTGCTCAATTTTTTGCTTTCTATCATTTTGTGCTTTCTATCATACAGTCAAACTTAATTCCCCTTCCCCTGCACTCGTTGAGACTTCCATGGCTCTTACAATCGCCTTCATTGCCCACGATCGCAAGAAAGATGATCTGATTGATTTGGTCAGTCGCCATCGCCCCGTATTTGCTCGACACCACTTGATTGCCACAGGGACAACGGGACAGCGCATTCAAGACGCAACGGGGTTGCCTGTGGAGCGGATGCTATCGGGTCCCATGGGGGGAGATGCCCAAATTGCGGCGCGGGTGACTGCTGGAGACGTGAGAGCTGTGTTCTTTTTGGTCGATCCGCTCTATGCCCAGCCCCACGAACCTGACCTACGGGCATTGTTACGGATTTGTGAAGTGTACAACGTGCCGATCGCACCCAATTTGGCAACCGCCGAGGCAATTACCAGCAACATTGCCAAAAGCTACGTAGCCCATTTGATTTACAACCCCATCTCTGGACAGGGCGACGCCCAGCAAAATTTGACGATCATTCGCCAGATGCTAGAACCCCACATGCATCTCAAAGTTCGTGTCACCACCACCGACATTGGGGCAGAGGAGTGGGCACAGGAAGCGGTAGATGAAGGAGCCGACGCCGTCCTTGCCTCTGGGGGAGATGGCACGGTGTCTGCGGTGGCAGGGGCATTGCTAAAAACTGGGATTCCTCTGGGAATTATCCCCCGTGGCACTGCCAATGCCTTTGCCGCCACCTTAGGAATTTCCGCCGCCGTCACCCCGATTCGGACGGCATGCGATATCATTCTTAACGGGTTTACCCGCACGGTGGACGCAGGGTTGTGCAACGGTATGCCGATGATCTTGCTGGCAGGGATTGGCTTTGAGGCGGAAACGGTGGAACGCGCCTGCCGAGAGATGAAGGATCGCTGGGGAGTTTTGGCGTATTTAATGGCAGGCTGGCAACAGTTAAATGAGCAAACCCTGTTTGATGCTGAAATTGAGATCGATGGCGAAGTGCAGACGGTGCAGGCGGGGCAATTACGATCGCCAATGCTGCGCCTGCCACCTCGGTCTTGGCTCAGGGGGGAGGACAGGTGACAGTGGATGATGGCTTGCTGGACGTGACGATCGCCACGGTGGAATCTAAATTGCAAGCCGTAACTACGCTAATTGGTATGTTTGGCTCCGCACTGGTCAAAGCCGATCCCCAGCAACCCAACATTGCCCACTTCAGCACCCGGCGGATTCGAGTCATCGCTGAGCCACCACAAAAAGTCGTCCTTGATGGAGAAATTGTCGGAGTCACCCCGATCGAAATCGAAACCGTTCCCCATAGTCTGGTGGTGTTTACACCGCCTGTGTTGCAGAGTGAATCAGTCAGTTAGGCGTATAGTTGAGGAGACGCAACTCGATCGCTGTTGATTTCCCATCGCATGAGCGCTTCTCCTCACTGTGCAGTTCTCCGGCAACTTCCCAATCCGTCCCACCCATCGGAAACCCTTTATCCCCTGACAGGCACCCATGAAGTGCTAATCGGGCGCGATCCCCGCTGTCAGATCCTGCTGGACTCAACCTATCACGCAGGAGTGTCGCGCCACCATGCGCGGGTTTGTCCTACGGTGGATTGGGCAGGATGGCAAATCTGTGACCTCAACAGTGCCAATGGCACGTTTATTAACGGTGTACCGCTGATCGGATGTCAACGGTTACGATCGGGCGATCGAATTGTGTTGGGCAATCAAGGACCCCAATTTGTTTTTGAACTGCGATCGGTGGGGGTGTCGGTCAGCGCCGTCATGCCCACCCATCCCACGCCTGCCCTCGCCCCACCGTCTCAGCCAATGGCAAACCCGCTGGGGCGGGCATCTGTGTCAAGCGACCCCCAGTCCCCTCCAACCACTGGCAGTGAGGCGCTTAGTCTTAGTCAACTGTTTCCCATCCTGTCGGCGGGGGATGACCTGAAGCGCAAAGCCTACCTCATCCCAACCGGGTTGACGGTGTGTTTTGTTATCCTGTTGTTTTTCTCGGTGGGTAATTCCAGCCTGTTTAATGGCGTTCTAGCCACCTACATTGCCGGGGCAGCCTATGTATTTGTCTATCAACTCTGCGGCAAGCACAAGCCATGGTGGGTGCTGGGCGGGGCAGGGTTGATGACGATCGGCTTATTGCTCAGCCCGGTCCTCGATCTGTTTATCTGGATTTTTCGCGATCTGTTACCAGGCGATCTGCCGGCTGAGGCAACAGGAAACTTCTTTCTCATCCTAGGGCAAATGTTTTTTGGGGCAGGGTTGATGGAAGAATTGCTCAAAGCCGTGCCAGTGCTGACGATGGCAGCATTGGGGGCACGACTGCGATCGCCCTGCGCGAACAGATCGGGGTATGGGAACCGCTCGATGGCATTCTCCTGGGGGCTGCCTCAGCCGTCGGCTTTACCGTGCTCGAAACCTTGGGGGAATACGTTCCCACCATCATCAGCCACACCACCCTGCAAGCGGGGGAAGGGGCAGGACAATTGGCGGGGTTGCAATTGCTGATTCCCCGCCTCCTGGGATCGATCGCTGGGCACATTGCCTACAGCGGCTACTTAGGTTATTTCATTGGCTTAAGTGCGCTCAAACCGTCGAAGCGGTGGCGCATCCTAGCGGTGGGATATATGACGGCTTCAGGACTCCATGCCCTCTGGAATGCCAGTGGCTTGGTCAATTTTCTGACGTTGGCATTGGTCGGCATTTTGTCCTACGCCTTTCTTGCCGCGGCCATTCTCAAAGCGAGAATTCTCTCTCCGACGCGATCGCAAATTTTGCCACGCGGTTCTTCTCGTAACAGGCTGGATTGAGCCACCCTCTATCGAGGTTCGATCGGCTCGATCGGCATTTGGGCGATGGTGTAGCGAGCGATCGCCAAACTCAGCCGCGCCTGTTCAATTCCAGATAACTCCGTCCAAGCGGCACAGCGCACCGATCGCAGTGCCACTTCTAGCATCTCCGTATCCGCTCCCCGCATGTCGTAGGCAAAGTGACGTGCCAATACCTGTAAATCTTCCTCACCCCACTCTGGCAACAAATCGATCACACAGGCTACCAGTTTGTCCGCCAACTCCACATTGGACGACACCACCTGCCGCGCCCGCTGGGCAATGCCCTCCAAAAACACATGGGGCACCTGGGTGACAAATCGTTGAAACAGATCGTGGCTCACCGTGGTGCTATTTGTCGTGCGCCCACTTCTAGAAACCCTTGACCACGCTTGATCGAGCACCGCCGCTAGCGCATTTCCCTCAGCCACCCACTCGTCAGCCGCCCAGCCAGCATTCACCAATTCTCCTTCTAAATCAGCGAAGTAGGCATCCGTCTCCGATTCTGCCGGATTCCAGGGGTAGGGGGCACTGTCTTGCAAAATCAGTTGCAGTAGCGACAATTCGGCGTGGGTTTGGAAGGGGGAGAGAAGCGGACGGGTCGAATCGCTGGTCATAACATGCTCCTGAGTACTGGGATACCAATTGAACACCGATAGCTACACCTGTGGGTATTGTCGTTCCGCAATCGGTTGATGATCTGTGCCACTTTCTTGCAATTTGCAATTAATTGGGGGAGTTTGTTTAAACGTTTCGTAAAACGTTACGAAGTCTCCTGACGATCGTCCCTATTGGCGTTTCCATTAGCGATCGTCAAATCGGATTATCCTTCAACCACAAATTCAACCTGCACATTGCCAAACTTAATTCGAGTTTTAGAGGGTAATGGTACTTCTTGCTGATGCACACGATACCAACCGTTGGGTCCCATGACCAGTGTGCCAAACCGAGAAAAATCTCGCAGGACAAAGGCAGACTCAGCATCAGAGGCAACCGTGTCTCGATAAAAAATTTCAGCATGGCGACGTGAAACAGTGGAATGGGGCAGCACCATATCATTGCCCTCGATCTTGCCCACTCGAATAATCCCCCCGGTAATGTGCCAGGTTTGGGTAGGTTGGGTGAGCGATCGCAGGTAGGCAATGGGGGTGCGAGGACTGATCCAACTGGGTGAGTTATCGGGGATTTCAGTCACCCCTTCGGTGATTGGTTTAATCAATTCCCCATCAAACTCTGGGTGCATGTAGAGCACAGGCAATGTCCACGCCGCCTGATTGAATTTATAGAGGGTCAACAAATGTTGACGAGCGATCGCCACCGCTTCATCAATCGGATACCGTTCTGCCAACGATCGGGTGAAGACTTGAATAAAACTGAGTGCCTCGCGATCGGCGATCGAATCGCGCATCCCCAGCACCGCTGGCACTCCATGGTGGATCAAGACCTCCGCCAAACTGCTCCGGGGCATCGCCCGCCCGTTTTGGTGGTCGGGCTGTGCGCCCCAGCAAGCATTAAACACCGCCAGCTTGACCCGGCAGCGCACCAACACCTGTGCTAGTTCCATGCCGCTGAGGGTGGCATCTGCCCGCAAAAACAACAATCCTCCATCGGGGGCAGGCACCCCATGCCCCGCATAGAAGAAGACGTTGTAGTCTTGTGAGTCTAGGCAGTCCGTTAACTCGGCAGCGGTAGGTTGGAGCAGGGTGGTGACGGTGCAGGAAATGGGTGGGGTAAAACTGTTGAGGGCATCAACTTCCGCAGCGGTTTTTAACAACTGGGACAACAGGTTAGACTCGCGTTCCAACTGGAGTCGTCGTTGGGAGGGTTGACTGTCTGGCGATCGGGCGATCGCATCCCCATCGTGTCCTAGGACAAGCAAAATTTTTAGGGCTTGCTCGGTGCGCAGGGGCGGCAGGGTGTCCACCGCACTGGTGGTGCGACTAAAGAGCAACTGTTGGTTTAATGAAACGGCTTGTTTGCCCAACTGGGGCTGCATAATTTCCCAGGGCAACGCAATCAACTCCGGATCACGAATGTCGATCCGCAAGCGCAGGGGTTTGCGTTGACCAATGGCAATACCTTGGCTTTGATCAAAACTACTTTGAATCGGACCGTCAAATAGCCATTGCCACAGACTGATGCCTAAATGCTGCATCAACCGACCCGCGTAGGTCTTTTCTTGATCCGATGCCGATGCGGTGGAGGGAGGTGGTGGCGGCAGGGGAAAGTCAACCTGGGGAACACGGGGCACCTCCGGCAAGCCCCGCAGCGAAAACATGCGTTGCCAAGTCTGGGAAAGCTGGGTTAGCGAGTCAGACCAGATCCGGTCATGATGACCGTAGCCCCCCGGATTAGGAGCCTTAATCACCCAAATAGCGTAATGACCCGGCTTGGCAAGCGCATTTAGGGGAGCGATCGCCAAGCTTAAACAGAGACCTTCGGACAGACCCATGTAAAACGGCTAATCTTAAAATCCAGATGATTCAATCCCTATCAGTCTACCCGGTATTGTGAGAGAGGTGAATCAAAATCAATGGGTTCCTGCGATCGGCAGCATAGGGTAATAGGAAAGTTGGGCGGGAGCCGTGGGCGCAGGGACGGGTGGGGAAACTGGTGGGCTAGTACACTGGCGTTGCTGGTCTGGCGGGATAGCTGCCGTTGTCAGGCGCGTTGCCAAGTGCAGTTCTTCCACCCAACCACTGTCGCCTGGTTGCAG
>JAAUSV010000331.1 GCA_012032525.1 Leptolyngbyaceae cyanobacterium SL_7_1 | reverse complement strand
CATCCAGATTGGATCGGCTACCCTGGGCAGAGGAAAGAACAACTGTTCCCGCGCCAGGTTCTAAGCCCCTACCCTTGCGTCTGGTGTCGGTTCGTCAAATTGGCGTTTGGTATGGCTGAACTTCGCTATGAAGTAGATAGGGGCAGCGCGGGCAGCACCGCCTAACAAGTTAGGTGCGGCGAATTGACCGGAGCCGCTTGGTGGAATGCAAAACCCTTGGCAACCGCTGACCCGAACCGTTGGCGCTCAAGGTTAAAATCTATAGCCGCAGAGAAGCCGCAGAGATGTTCATGTCTCTGCGGCTATTTGTTGAGGTATTCAACAACCGCGCGGGCGATCGCCCCATTGCCATCCGGCGGCAACAAGTCGGCGGATTGTGGCAGACTCAACGGTTCCAACAGAAACTGCCAATCTCCCTCGAAGAAGTCAGCGGGAGACAGGATTCGATGGTGCGCATGGGCTTGAATGCCGTTCAACAACATCTGCGCTTCGGCGAAATCATCGCGGGTAATCGAAATGATTGGCACTCCCAAACGACACGCTTCTGCAAAGGTGCCATACCCCGGTTTCGATATCACTCGACTACATAGGGGCATCAAATCAACCGGACGATAGTGGCGATCGATAATCTTCAATAGATTCGGCAACTCCGGGGCATCGCGATCGAAGGTGATAAATTGCCAATCTGGGAACCGCCGGAGATTGGCATAGGGAATTTGTGCCAAGCCCAAACCGCCAAACGTGAGGAGAGCCGTTTGTTCGATCGGCGTATTTAAGTTGAACCTCGATCGCAATTCCTCCACCGCATAGCGAGGTGTGCCCCCCGTCAGCCCCACATCTTCGACAATTGGAAAGGCGGTCATTGGTTCGTGAAAGGGGAGGCGAAACAGGCGATCGCACTGGCGAAAGCAATCCCCGATCCAGTCGGAGATCTCCTCAAACGCTGCTCCCCATGGACGATAGATGAAATCCCAGCCAAAATTACTCGCCATCCAGCAGGGAATTCCTGCTGCCGCTGCGATCTGGGTGGCGATCGGGGGAATGTCTGCCAGCACCAAGCCCACTCGGTTTTGCTTGATGAAGTTTACTTCGCCTGCAATCAGCGATCGCTCTCGCGCCCGAATCTCATTCAGCTTTTCTAGGGTGGCAGCTTTATCCATCGTCAGGCTGTCGGTCTGTACCACGCCGACGTCTAAGCCACGGGGACGATGGATGAACTCCCCGCCGATGTAGGAATCTAATAACCAGCGGGGGGCTGTTGTGGCTAAAATCACCAGAATCTCTGGGCAGAGTTGTTGAATCCGCGCCACGATCGCCGCTGTCCGGGTGGCATGTCCAAATCCGTGGTCGGTGACTGCCACGTAGAGAATGGGCTGGGGCATGGCTGGGAGTTTTTTGGGAAGCGATTAGCTGTGAGCTAGTGGGCGATCGGAACTGATCGGTACTAGGTGAAATAATTTTCGGCGAATGGTGTGAGAGCATCGCACCATTCACCGAGTTGGATTAGTCTTCGTGTCCTAATCTTCGTGATCTTCAAAGGGGTCGGCGAGTTCCCTGGATGGGGGACCAAAGGCTGTGTATACTGAAATTCCAGTGATTGCCACAACGAAGGCGGCGACAGAGATGATAAGAACTGTTGCAGAATCCATGGGTGTTGAAAAGGGTGAAGGTGATTACTTTATGATAATGTGATTACGGAAAGTTAAATTTTAGATTGAAAACGAGTGACTCATGGCACAGCGGACTTGGTTGGGAGATGTTCTGAAGCCTCTAAATTCTGAATACGGTAAAGTTGCTCCGGGTTGGGGAACGACACTACTCATGGGCGTTTTCATGGTGCTGTTCCTGGTCTTCTTGCTGATTATTCTACAGATTTACAACTCTTCAATTCTGCTCGATAGCATTGATCTTGATTGGCAAGGCAGTTAATTGGTTCTAAGCCTTTGTTATGTTTCTAGCCCCAGTAAGCTGGGGCTTTTTGGTTTGCTAAGGGGGCGATCGCAACGCGATTGGCTTCTTCCTCTACAATGAACAAAGCGATCGCAGGAGTAAAGAGCCATGAATTTCTTTGGAATTGGCTTACCAGAAATGGCGTTGATTATGGTGCTGGCGTTGTTGGTGTTTGGTCCCAAGAAGTTGCCCGAAGTGGGGCGCAGCATGGGAAAAGCCATTCGTGGATTTCAGCAGGCATCCAAAGAGTTTGAGAATGAGTTTAAGCGGGAAGCCGAGCAGATCGAAAAAACCATCAACAAACCGATGGAAGCAAAGCTGGAAACTCCTGCTCCCAAGGCTTTAGTAGCAACCACTCCGGCTGAAGCAGAACCAGAGGAGCAAGCGGCTGAAGTGGTAGAAGAGGAAGCCGTTAGCTAATTCCGTTTCATCACCGCCTGATTGTAATGGCAGACTCCGTTTCCTCGTCCTCGCTGGTGATTCCGCAGTTGATTGTAGGGCTGGGAAACCCAGGTAAAAACTATGACCAGACCCGCCATAATGTGGGGTTTGCCGCGATCGATGCTCTAGCCAGTCGCTGGCGAATTGGCATGGCAGAAAACCGTAAATTTCAAGGCGTCTTTGGGGATGGGCTGGCTTCCCACAATCAGAAGATTGGCTTGCTCAAGCCCACGACTTATATGAACTTGTCGGGGCAATCGATTCGAGCGGTGGTGGACTGGTACAATTACCCCCACCTCCGTTCTGGTTATCTACGATGATATGGATTTGCCACTGGGCAAGGTGCGACTGCGGCTATCTGGGTCGGCGGGGGGGCACAATGGCATGAAATCTGCCATTGCTCACCTCGGCACTCAACAGTTCCCACGATTGCGCATTGGTATTGGCAGTCCTAAGGCGATCGCCGCTGACAAAGACACGGTTTCCCATGTGTTGGGCAAGTTTTCCAAGGCAGAGACGGTGGTGTTAGATGAGGTGATCCACCTGACGATGGAGGCGGTAGAACTCAGCCTCAGGCAGGGAATCGAGAAGGCAATGAGCCTCTACAACAATCGCAGCATCAGTGCTGAGTAGGTTGGAGAATACAGACCATCTGTTTTAGAAATGCCTGCCGTTCCAGATCCCCGGCTTCTTTGGAGAAGCCGGGGATCTTTGGATTGACCGTTGGTTTAGAGAATCTCGATCGTCCCCCGTTCTCCATCCAACCGTACTCGTTGTCCCGTTGAGAGCACCTGCATAGCATTGGTGACATTCATCACCGCCGGAATGCCGTACTCACGGGCGATGATCGCCCCGTGGGAGAGTTGCCCGCCCGCTTCGGCAATGATGCCCCCGGCTTGCACTAGCAGCGGCGACCAACCTGCGTCGGTGTAGGGTAGGACGAGAATGGTCTCACGATCGATCGCCCCCCCCAGTTGCATGGTAGACAACACTAGCACTCGTCCCTCCACCCAACCCGGACTCGCACCAATTCCCTGAAGCTGCCCTGCAACCGGAGCCATTGTCCCAGCCCAAAGGCGATCGCCCCTCTCAACTTGGGGCGGAGCGTTGCCATAAACCAGGTAGGGAACTGGGGTTTGGCGATCGCGTTCCAACTGCGATCGCCGAGCGTGAATCAGCGGTGCCAACTTCTCTTGCCAAGCATCCGGTTCTGCCACCCACTGGCGAATCTCGTCTAATCTCAAAAAGAAAATATCTCCCGCTTGCGACAAATCCTGGCGATCGCGTCCATGCTGCTCCAGTGCTAAAAATGCCCAGCGGAGTTCTGCCAGCAAGCGATCGTAGATCGTAGCAACCTCCCCCTTCAGATCCAATCGCTGCTGCACATGGCGGGTTTTCCAGGAGGGGTTGGGTCTGGCTTTGGGTTCTGAGCTAGACGGTTGCCGCCAGAACTGGAGCCACAATTCCTGCACCACGGTTGGGTCATCCCGCCATGTGGGAACGGCAATATCCGTTGCCACCTCGCTGAGATAGCCATAGTCCTGCAAGAATCGATCGAATCGTTGCAGCAGCGATCGCCCCGCCTCTGTTTCTGCCAACTGGTTCAGAAACTCAGCCCTCGATAGGGCTGGGTCAACCGGAAGAACTGAATGGGTATCGGCGGCGAGGGCTTGGAGCGATCGCACTGCTGCCACCTCTGGCGTTTGGCGACTATCGAGAGCAGTTTCCGGGACTTTGAGTAGCGATCGCCGCAGTGCCAAGCTCAGTGGTGCCAGGATGTTGTAATAAGTAGCCCGTTGCAGCAGATCTAGGATACTATCGATTCGCTCTAGTAGAAATGAAGGGGATAGCTCGGTGATAGGTTCAGCTGTAAGCTCTGCTAATCCCGGTGTAAAGAACTGTTGGCGATCGCGCTGAAACGCTCGCCCAACTTGCCATTCCCGCTGGAGTAGTCGGAGTAATCCGGGTAAATTTCCCAGGGTCGATCGCAGCGGTGGCTTGCTAAACTTTGCCCCCCGCGTCAGGAATTCCAGGCTTTCGGGAGGAAGTCCCATGCGCAGGAAGATTTCACCCAGCAACGATGCATTGAAGTAGGCGGCGGAGTGGTGGAGCGTTGCCGTTTGCTCAAACTCCAGTCCCTGAGCGCGATCGCCCAACACCACCGTAAAAATATCCCCCCAAACCCCACAGGTGAGGGGGCGATTGATCGACCAGGTTAAGGGATGAATAAACCCTGGAATCACCTCAGCGGCGATTTTGCGCGTCCACAACGGCAGCAGTGTTGTAATCGGACGAGTCTGCAACACCCAAAGCTGCCCGTCGTAGCTCCACTCCACATCCTGGGGGACGCCGTGGTATTGCGTCTCCAAATGCCGAGTCAGGTAGGCGATCTGGTGCACCAGCAATGGCGGTAATTCTCCCTCCCCTTCGACGGTCAGCGTTAGGGAATCTGGTAATTGCCACTGGACGGGTTCGGTGTCGGGCGATCGCTCAATTTCATCTACCCAGACTCGATAGCGATCGGGGGTGACTCGACCCGACACCACTTGGGCAACCCCCCGTGAGCCTTCAATCACCACCGCATTACCAGCACGGGCGATCGGGTCACGACTAAAGGCAACCCCGGAAAAGATGCTATCGACTTGTTGTTGAATAATGATTGCCATACCCGTCTCTGCCGTCCCCTGGCGCTGGCGATAGTCGGCGGCAGCGGGCAGAGTGTAGGAGGCTTGGCATTCTAGAATGGCGGCTTGCAGAGCGGGTTGGCTGGTGAGGTTGAGGATGGAGCGGTACTGTCCTGCGGCCGAAGCGCGATCGGAATCTTCCCCAATTGCAGACGATCGCACCACCAAGGGATGTTCGCCATCGGGATGCAGCGAGGCAACCAGTGGGGCGGGGTCGTCCCCCGCTGGCAACACCCAACCCATCGGCACGGGATAGCCCCAGCGACGCAACTGGGCAAGATTGGCGGCTTTTTCCCCCACCTGGGCGGCAACGAGGGATTGATCGAGGGATAACACAGCGCGGTTTCCTTTGAAGAATTGAAAGGCAGAACGGGACTGGGGATGCGCGGTTGCACTAGACAACGCCAAATCATCGGGGATGCGGGAATAGATCCACGCTAGCACTGAACTGAGCAGGACATTGGCAAGCAGGCGATCGCCGTCGTAGGGATAGCGCAGCATGGTCACGGCGGGCAGCAACACCAGCACCCCGTACTTGCTCACCTGTCGTTGTTGAATCAGCATGAACCCGGCTCCGCCGATCAGGGCAATTAGTCCACTGGCGATCGGGTCATGCACGATATAACCCCAAACCACATTCGTGGTTCCAGCCCCCCGTCCGAGGATGAACCGCCCCAGCACCAAAGCAAT
>JAAUSV010000330.1 GCA_012032525.1 Leptolyngbyaceae cyanobacterium SL_7_1 | reverse complement strand
CGTCGGGGGAGCAGGCATCAGCGCCACCAATTGAAACGCAGTAGTCAACCGAGGAATCGGGCTACCCAACGGGCGCCCCTGGGCATCGAGTCGTAGGACACGAGATTCTTGATCAATTTGGGAGTCAAAATTTTGCACCACTAACAGGGGTTGCAACCGTTCAATGCTGCGAATAATCGATTGCGTTTGGGCAAAATTGCCCTTCATCTCCACGTCGTAGACGTGTCGCTGTAAGACCTGGTTTACCGGAGCACCAAAGGAGCTATCAGCAATGATCTGCGGCTCTGGAGTCGTGGGGGCGAATTTGGAAAGGGTGGCTTGCAGATCGAGGTCAGTAATGCCCGCATTCACCGATTGGACGCGATCGTTGACATCGAGCAGCAGCGTATCTAGCCGTTCTTCATCCGCAAACAAGGTCAATACGTCCGCCTTGAGCCGCTCTGCTTCCGCCAAGCGCTGTTGCGCATCGGCAATCTGTCGCCTAATTTCTTCCTGGTTGACCAGTTGTGCTTCCTTTTCCCGCACCTGGTCTTTGAGTGTCACATTCTGCTGATAGATCGGCTGCACAATGTAGCTCCACAACCCATAGGACAGCAACGCCCCCAGCAGCGGCAGGAGGATTCCTAGCACCGTTGGAGTTAGGCGGACACCGAATACGGTCGGATAATTGGGGGGTTCGTCAAAATTGTTCGTTCCTGCTGGAACAAAATCTCCACCAGCGGTCATTGTTGAATCACTCCTTTATCCCGAAGAGCCTGAATCCTAGATGCTAACCCAACCGAAAGCGTGCGCTCTAGATCTTGTAATAGATCAGACGTTGGGATAGGAGACAGGGTGGTTTCAATTTGATACTGCACAACCGGACGCAACTCGGCTTGAACTTGCTGTCCACCCCCTTCGGGCTGGGCAACCTCAACCTCGGTAGGGTCGGGGACGAGCGTCGCACTGACTAGATAGGTGCTTTCCGCGTCTAAAAAGGGCGATCGCTGGAGGGTCAACATAAAATCGTTGACATCATCAAAGGTGCGAGCAATGCCATTCACCTGCACCTTAGAAGCGGGTGGCTCTGGGGGAGGGGGAGGAGCCACAGGCTGAGCGGGCTGCCCCGGAGCCGGAGAAGCAGGCGGCGGGGGCGGTGGGGCAGGAGCCGGACTGGGGGCAACCTGCAAAATCTGTCCGATCTGCACCCCCGATGGAGTGCGATCGCGCATATCTTGTAGCACGGCTGACCAGGGTTTGATCCGATCAAACACCGTTGCTAGCGCCTGGTTTTGGGCTTCAATTTGGGTGATTCGGGTATTGATGTCGCCCACCTGACTGAGCAATCCCTGGATCTCAATTAGCTCCTGGTCTAACTGAGCCGATCGCTGCTGGAGTCGCTGGTTTTCGTTCCACCAAAACAGTCCTAGCCCACCCACGAGCGCCACCAAAAACACCCCCACCCCCAACCCAACGTAGAGGGGAGTTGTGCCATCGGGCGATCGCCGTGCCACCGCCGGACCAACCTCCGTGGCACGTTCAACTCGATCGTTTAAAAAATTGACATCTAGACTATACATTTACCACGCCTCCCGTAAGCCCAGCCCTAAGACAACCCCCAGTCCCGGTCGCTGCATAGATGGAACGTCTTGATCGACTTCCAATGACAGCGCGGCGATCGGATCAACCTGACTAGCAGGCAAACTCAGTCGTTGCGAGAAAAATTCATCTAACTGCCCAATGGAGCCGCCCGGACCTGCCAGGAGCAGTTGGGCAACCTCCAAGTTTTCACCCTGATTTAAGTAGAAATCGATCGATCGGCGTAGCTCATCGGCTAATTCGCCCAGCACCCGTAGCATGGCGGCAGTCCCCGGATTGGTGCCCCCCAGTTTGGGAGCGCCACCAACGCTATCCATTGGTGTGATTGGAATTGTCATTCCCTGCAATAGGTCGGTGTTGCGCGAGGGGGGTAGATTCATGGCGCGGCTGAGGGCGGTTTGAATTTGGTAAGTGCCAATGGGCACAGTGCGGGAAAACTGGGGGACTCCATCCACCACAATCGAAATCTCAGTGCTTTCAAACTCGATATCGACAATTGCCGCTGCTTCTTGAGGGGTAAACTGGCGCAATTGTTCTCGAATCGTGCGGATGAGGGCAAAACTACTAATTTCTAAGAAGTTGATATTTAGCCCAGCCTGCTGAAAAGTTTCTAAATAGAGATCTGTGACTTCCTTGCGGGTAGCAACCAACAACACCTGCACTTTTTCGATGCCATCCTCATCCACAAAAAAGCCCAGTTTCTGATAATCGACATCGGCTTCTTCGCGGGGGAATGGGAGGTACAACCCTGCCTCTTGATTGAGCACCATTTCTCGCAATTCACGATCGTCCAACTCCGCCGGAACTGGAATGATCCGTGTCACCGTATCGCGCCCGCCCGGAATTGCCGTGGCTGCATACTTGGTCTTAATTTTGCTCTCCGCCAGAGTCGATTGAATAATCTGCGCCATCGTTGCAGAGTCGAGGATCTGCCCTTCCTGGAATACCCCTTCCGGCACGTCTGCTGACGCCAGGGTTACCAGTTGAAACCCCTGCCCTTTCCGTTTTAGTCGGGCAATGTTAAGGCGATCGGAGGTTAATTCAATACCCACTCCCTTTGTCTTTTTTGAGAATAAACCCTTCAAGTTATTCACGGTTTTGCCAGCCAATCAATAAGGTCAGGACGAACAATCAGGACAAATCATCCAATCAAGTTTAACTAACGAGAATTTTAATAGGGATGGGTTCACTTCCATCAATTCCTGCTCGACGAATACCCACGCATGGTATCCAATTTAGTTTAGAATTGCCATTTCCGATTAAAGGATACAAAGTTTAAACAACAAAACCCAAATCATGGGGTGAAATGGGGCGATCGAGTAATGGCTTAAGCATTGTCTACTTACACTTAGTCTACTTGCACTTAAGAACCAGACATCACCATTTCGACCTCGATTGAGAAAAAACGAACCGTTTTAATAGTGATATTACACACAATTTAGAAAAACGATCACAGTTCACCGAAATTTAAGCATAAAAAATGGCAAAGTGCTTCATTTTATCGTTTTCCATCCCCCTCACCTATCCCCAATTGCCATGTCGGGATCGCAACCGTACTGATGGCTAAAGTCATTCCGATTAGACCTCAGCAGGTAGGCTTGATCCGGCAGTCAAGGTTGGTTGAAAGTTGGTTGAAATATCCGTAACCCACTAAGAACTTTGCAGATGAAAATCAAAATTTTAGCGGAGTTTGCAAACAAAACAACAAGAAAATCGGCAATTTTTTCGAGAATTGCAAAATTACTCCCTTTTCATGGAGTCTTTTGGGGAGACACCAGGGCTTGCCCAGTGCTTGCATTAAACAACAGCAGGGCTGGGGAGGTGGGTTTGGCGAGTGGTGGCAGCTTGCGCCAAGAGAGAGTCGGCAAAGGCGATCGCCTCTTGATCGGTTTTGCCCCCTGCCAGTTGGGCTAGCTCCTCACGGCGTTGATGGGAGTCAAGCTGGCTAACCCTGACCACAGTGCGGACCTCTTCGAGGAGGGGTGGGTCGGCTATTTCAGGCGCTTGGGAGCCGTTCGAGCGGCGGCGCTTGGGCTTGGCTGGGGTAGTTTGATCGATCACCTGCTTGTCTACGCGGAAATGGGCATCTGCCATGGCGGCGACGATCGGCTGGTGAGTCACACAGAGGACTTGGTGACGATGGCTCAGTTGGTGTAGTTTTTCGGCGATCGCCTGGGTGACTCGCCCCGACACCCCGACATCAATCTCATCAAACACCATTGTGCCAATTGGATCGACTTGGGACAGGCATGCTTTTAGTGCCAGCAGGAAGCGGCTCATCTCGCCGCCTGACGCAATTTGGGTCAGTGGTTGCAGCGGTTCACCGGGGTTGGGACTAAATAGATAGGTGACGCGATCGGCTCCCGCCGCCGTGGGGGCAGAGGCGGCAAGATCAACTCTAAATTGCACCTTATCCATTGCCAGGGGCTTCAGCTCTCGTAGCAGCAAAGATTCTAGGGCTTGCGCTGCTTTTTGTCGCTGCTGGGTCAGTTGGGAACAGGCTTGTGTGAGTTGGGTTTGGCGTTCCTGGTAATTCTTCTCCAATGTCTCCAGGGATTGCCCCCATCCCCCAATTGATCAAGTTGCGATTGCAGTTGCTGCTGGTAGGCAATCGCCTCTGCCAAGGTTGGTCCATACTTCCGACAAATCTGTTTGAGTTGGACAATGCGCTCTTGCACCTCCTGAAGCCGCTGGGGGTCAGTTTCTAGTCCTTCTCCATAGGTGTTAATTTGCCGTCCCACCTCTTCAATTTGGCAGAGGGCTTGGCTAACGATTTCCAATAATGGCTTGATTTCTGCATCATACCGCTCCATCCCAATTAACAGATCCTCCGCCTTGCCCAATAGATCGGCACAGGCGTCTGACCCACTATCGTTTGGTAGAGTAGTTGATAGACCTGATAGCTCTGCTGTTGCAACTCGACGCTGTGGCTAAGGCGTTGGCGCTCTTGCTCTAGCTGGGTAAGTTCGTCGGGGTCGTTTAAGTTGGCTGTGTTTAGCTCCCGCGCCTGATAGTCAAATAGATCGAGCTGTTGGAGGCGTTGCTCCTCAAACTGGCGACGTTTCTCTAGGGCTTGGAGCGCCTGCTGGTAAGCAACAAACCGGGCTGCGACCACTTCCCGCTGGTGCATCAACGCCACCCCACCAAACCCATCCAACCACTCGCGTTGAATGTTGGCTTGGGCTAGCTGCACCGTCTGTCCTTGGGCAGTCATTTCTACTAGGCGATCGCGCAATCCTTCCATCTGTTGTTTGTTGACCAAAACACCATTGACCCGCGATCGACTGCGCAAGTTGCCCCGCGTGGTCACTAGCTCTCGACTGCACACCATCACCGACTCATCGACCCCATCAATGCCCTGCTCCCCCAGCCACATTGCCACATCAGGGTTTAAGCCAAAGGTTGCCTCAATCAAGGCTCGATCGGTGCCTGTGCGAATGGCTCGATGGCTAACCTTGCCGCCCAGCGCCGCATCTAGAGCATCTAAAATGATGGATTTGCCTGCTCCCGTCTCTCCCGTCAAGACATTCAGCCCCGCACCAAACTCCAGGGTTAGCTGATCAATTAGGGCAAAGTTTTCGATTTGAAGAGAAACCAGCATGGGTTCGCAGGGGTACTGTTGCCATTCTTTTTACCAGTTTAGAAGCTATTTCCGAATCTATCCGATGAATCCAAATCAAGTCAGCCCCGCCAGTTGGGAACTGTCAGATACTGTTACAATGCTTTACATATGTAGTGTGCGATCGTAGATTCCCTACTGAAAGACAGAGGTTTCCCTACCGAGGGTGGGAGTGGCGGAGTGCGATCCTAGGAACAGATGGGGTCTGCTCAAACAATGGATTACTGCCTAGTGCATCCATCAGCACCGATAGCGCCCCTGACTGATTATTAATCGAACCTACCCATCATCCCACAAACAACAGTACAAAGTTAGTACACCCAAAGCTCGTACACCCAAAGTCAATATCCATAACAATGACGATGCAAAATTCTATCTCTGTGGAGCGGCAGTTGCGATCGGCTGAACACCGTGAATTGGACACCGCAAGTGTGCGCTACGACCCGGAGGCGATCGCTGCCAAGTATCGCCATCGTCTATTTCGTGTATTGGCTCGGACATTGAGTATTGTTTGGAGTTTTGTCAGTTTTGCCCTAGCCCTCTGGTGGGATCGGCGAACCGGGCAGGTGGAAAAGCACCAACCCCGTCGCGCCTG
>JAAUSV010000329.1 GCA_012032525.1 Leptolyngbyaceae cyanobacterium SL_7_1 | reverse complement strand
GAGCGTGGTTGCCGAAGTTGATGATGGACTGCAAGCCATTGAGCAGTTTCGCATTCATCAGCCCGACGTGGCAATTTTGGATTTACAAATGCCCAACGTTGGTGGCGTAGAAGCGATCAACACCATTCGCTCAGAATTTCCCAATGCGGCAATTATCATGTTCTCGATCTATGAAACGGATGAAGATATTTATCAGGGGTTACGCGCCGGAGCCAAAGCCTATTTGCTCAAAGACACCCCCTGTTTAGAAATTCTAGAAGTCATTCGAGCGGTCAGTGAGGGACAACGCTATGTTTCGGCGGAGATTGGGACAAAGTTAGCGGCTCGCATGGAGCGCCCTAATTTGAGCGATCGCGAATTCGAGGTGTTGTCTCTGATGGCAAAGGGCAAAAATAACAAAGCGATCGCCACTGAACTCACTATTACTGAAAACACCGTTAAATTCCATGTCACCAATGTCATGATCAAGCTTGGGGCTAGCGATCGTACCCATGCGGTGGTTAACGCTCTCCAGCAAGGCATCATCAAACTGTAATCAGATCCGAGTTCTCTGAAGCCTACCAATTTGGGTAGGGAAAGCCCTCAACCATAGTCGAACATAAAAAACATAATCTGGGGTAGTAACAGCCAGAATTACTTTCTGTAGAGTAAAAGGTATCTCAAGAGCTACAACAGAAATCCAGTTCTTGAGCCTCTTACACTCATCTATGGGTAGACAACCATGGCTCAAATCCTTGAAGAAAAGCAGCCAGTCAACTTAGGTTTGTTCGTGCTGCTTGGCATCGCATTTTGGTTTACAGGAGTGCTATTTATTCGATTAGGAGGAGAAGCGTTGTTTGTCAACGGCAGCCCCTGGTTGCTGTTTCTCTTTGCATTAGCGATTCCTATTTCCTGGGTTTTTGTGAAACTTAGTGCAGTCGTTGGAAACGTTAGTGGCGCAGAGCTGTTAAGTGCGTTGGTGATAGAAACGATAACGGCTACGCTCATTGATGGCACTGTATTAACTTGGTTTCAGAGTGTCTATAGCCATGAGCAAACCACATTGCTATTGATCGCGGCTTGGCTGCTGTGGGCAGGCGGCATGGGGTTAGCCATCGGATATTTAGAATCGCTTCGCAGTGTCAACGAGCAACCTTAAGCTTGCATTCCTGTCAATTGTCCGGTGGTCTACCGCGTCAGTTAGTCAAGCATGATGATTTGGTGTGGTCATTTCAACGTGAAGAGTGCTCCCAAATGTTCTATCAGTCGTCGTAAGGTTTTCCCATGGCACTACCCAGAAAACCCAATCGCCTCATCCTGCCTGTTGGTGATTGCGACCATTGTCAAGGCAGCCCCACAGCGAAAATCACGTTGGTGCAGTATGGGGATTACCAATGCCCCTTTTGTCGGGTGGCGCATGACATTATTCCGTCGATTCAGCAGCAGTTAGGGGAGCACCTGCAATTTGTGTTTCGTCACTTTCCGCAGCCGCAGCTTCACCCTGAAGCCTATCACGCTGCGGAAGCTGCCGAAGCCGCAGCATCGCAAAATAAGTTTTGGGATATGCATACCCATTTACTACAGCATCAATCTCAACTGGCTGATAGTGATTTGGTTGAGTATGCGATCGCTCTTTACCTAGATGTCGATCAGTTTTTAGCAGAAATGGCAAGCGATTGTCATATGGCACGAGTTCAGACTGACATCGACAGTGGAATGCAAAGTGGGGTGATCAAAACGCCAACGTTCTTTATTAATGGGCTGAAATGCAGCGATGAGCAACATTTAGAAGGATTACTAGAGGCAATTGTGCAAGCCAATCATGATTAATGCTGATCAACAATGCAGGAGTTACAGGGACGGGTTGTTTACGTTAGATAGCGAAGATTAATCGATTCCCGTTGAGATTAACTGGAATTGACTCAATCATGCCTGAACATTTCTATTCATTTTTGGATTATCCAACCATGTTTGAGCAGAATTCACCACCAGGAAATTTGTCTCAAGAGGAGTTGATTGAGCGCGAGCGATTAGCGGCGATCGGTGAATTGACTGCCATGATTGTACACGAAGTGCGGAATCCACTCACCACGATTGAGTTGGGTTTGAGATATGCGAAAAAGCATTGCATTCCGATGCCGATCGACAACGGATTGCCCTGGCTTTAAGTGAGTCTCAGCGCCTCAATCAACTCTTAAGTGAGATCTTAGGTTACGCGAAGCCAAAGCCATTAAACTTCTCGATCGTGAATGTTAATGCATTTCTCCAGGAAATGTTAGCGCAAATACAAGAGTTACCCGAAGCGATCGATCGCTCCATTCACTATGTCAACGAAGTGCCGACTACTGAAGTGATGGCAGATGTCGATAAATTAAAACAAGTGTTTTTAAATCTATTTCGCAATGCGTTAGAAGCGATCGCCACTCAGGAGAGCGTCAGTTGCTCAGTCAACCATAGCGTTCCTGCCAACTGCATTTGCATTAGCATCCGAAATGCGGGCAAACCCATTCCCCCAGAGTTATTGCCTCAACTTGGAACTCCATTTTGTTCGGCAAAACCCAACGGTACAGGATTAGGATTGGCAATCTCAAAGCAAATCATCACCGATCATGGAGGCGCATTGGAAATCCTATCGCTTCCCACAGAGACGATTGTGAGTATTCATCTACCAACGGCTAGATCGCTTGCATGAAAACTCTTTCAATATATAGCAATCCTATCTAAACCATGAAATCCTGCCGCCCCAGCTCCCCGGCTTCTTTTGGAGAAGCCGGGGAGCTTTGTTTCACAGTTGATTTAGGATTGCTATAGGACTAGCCTAATTGAGAACATCAGTATCAATCACTGACAAAGCCTTTTACAGGATGAAAGCCTTTTTTTCACCCTCTACACTTCTCACCATTCTCTAAGCTAATCTCTAAGCTAAGTAATCAAAATTCACTCGTTAAGGTGAGGCTAAATCGCATCAACTCACCCGATTCGAGGGTGTGAGATTTTATAGATTGTGTATCCAAAGCTTTTAGATTACTCCATCCGATCTTTTCCGATCACACTAACAGATTTCTCCAGACATTTTCAGACTGGCAAATCGATCGCCATTCTCTACACTGTAGAAGTTGATTAAACAACACATTGACGCAAAAGGAGAAACCAGTTAGCGACTTGCTTTTAAGGTCAAACGATGCGGGTCTGAACTCGATCGTTGCCCTTTTGAACTCGGCGATCGTCCCTCTGAGCTTAAAGTTTCTCCTTTCCATATCAATTGACCAAAGGCTGAAGCCGTAGGTTGGGTTGAGCATAGCGAAACCCGACATTCACGGCTCATTGGGTTTCGTTAGCCCTCTCCCAACCTACTCGATCACACAGACTGGGCGGGCAAGATGCCCACCCCACAGGAGTGTAAGATACACCACCGTTTCCATTCGTCCTTTAAGGAGGCATCCCATGAGTAAAGTTTTTGGCACCGCTGATTCTGATGTGTTGATCGGAACCGATGAACGGGACGATATCTTTGGCTTAAATGGCGACGATGTGATCACCGGAGGTGACGAGAACGATCGCCTCGACGGGGGTAACGGCATTGACCAGATTGATGGCGGCGCGGGTGACGATCGCCTCTATGGGGGTGCAGGTGTATTTGATTCCCTCAACGGTGGAGCTGGCAATGATTACCTAAATGGTGAAGCAGGCGACGATTTTCTTGTTGGTGGCGAGGGCGACGATCGGATGGATGGCGGTGATGGCACTGACACCCTCGATGGCGGTGATGGCAACGACACCCTCGATGGCGGCGATGACGTGGATGTGCTGCGGGGTGGCAATGGCAACGATCGCCTAATTGGCAAAGACGGTGGTGATCAGATGCAGGGTGGCGCAGGCGATGACATCCTTGATGGGGGTGATGGCACTAATTTTATGTCTGGTGACGACGGCAACGATCGCATCTACGGTGGCAAAACCCTGGATACCATCAATGGCGGCACGGGCGATGACTTACTCGATGCCGGAGGCGGCGATCAGGGAGGATTTAACTCGCTGGTTGGTGGCGCAGGTAACGACACCTTGATCTTTGGGGGTGGGCGCGATCGCTTTACCTACACCACCAGTCAAGCCGCTAGTGGCATTGATACAGTGCAAAACTTTGAGCGGGGAGCAAATAATGATTTGTTTACCTTTCAAGGAATTGCCGCGATCGATGTCGTGACCGTAGGCAGCGATACCCAGTTCCGCTTGAGTGATGGCATTCAGGGCAATGGTGGATTTGGGACAGGCGACTTGTTAGTAACGCTGCAAGGAACTAACGGATTTACCGCCGATACGATCGCCGCTAACATCCGCTTCGACAACACCGCCCAATTTTTATTTGATTAATTTCCATAATCCTATAGGGGCTGCCATGCCCCTACCCCAAGGGTGCATCCCGGAGGAATGCTATGTACAACGATGATTTAGGAGATTTTACAATGATTCACCATATCTCGATCAGCGCCAATGATCCGCTACGGGTTGCTCAAGTATTGGCAGAACTATTTCAAGGCGAATTGGTTCCCTTCCCCAACCACCCCGGCAGTTACGTGGCGGTTGCCTTTGACCCCCATGGCACGATCGTCGAGGTACATCCCCATGGCACCGAACTAGTTCCCGGCACTGAGGACAATGGGGTTCAGCATGTCCACAACCTGGATTACTCACCCTACACTGCTACCCACGCCGCCATCTCTGTGCCTGTGAGTGAAGCCCAGATCCGAGAAATTGCAGCGCGGGAGGGATGGCGCATGGGAGTGTTCCGCCGCAGCGACTTCTTTAACGTGATCGAGTTTTGGCTAGAAGACCAGTTGCTGATCGAATTGCTCCCTCCAGTGCTTGCTGCCGAATATCTTGATTTCACCCGACCCGACGCATTGAAACAATACCTAGCGGCGGCTGCCTCTAGTAATTAACCGATTCAATTTCTTAGAAAAGCATCATGTCACACACGCCTTTGTTTCGTCTCTACATCGAATCTGATGACCCCCGAAGAACGACAAGATGGGAATATTGAGACCTCGTTCTTTGCGGGTGAGCATTTGAGCGATCAGTTCTATGGCTTTATGAATGGGGCAGCGCAAATGGGTCGGTTGGTAGCCGAGGCGATCGTTCGGCAATTAATCTGCGATCGCTCCATAGCTTTTCCTAAAATACTGCATTCAGGAGTTTATGCATGTCCACCGAATCTAACAAGGCGATCGTTCAACGCTTCTACGAAGAAGTCTTCAATCAGCGCAACGTGGATGTAATTGACGAGTTGGTCTCCAGCGAATTTGTCAACCATGACCCCACACCCGTTGCCTCCCGCGATCCAGAGTCCATGAAACAGTTTATTAAAACCCTGACCGAGGCTTTTCCCGATCACCACCATCACATCGAAGACCTGATTGCGGAAAGAGATAAAGTGGTGATGCGCTGCACCCTTACGGCTACCCATGAGGGACAATTTCCAGGATTCCTCGACATGCCACCCACTGGAAAAGCCATTTGCCAGCGACAAATCCACATTTTGCGCGTCCACAATCATCAATTAATCGAACATTGGGTGGTGCGAGATGATCTAACCATGATGCAACAGCTTGGGCTAATTCCCAATCCTTAGGATCATGGATTAAATAAAACCGAATATTTTTTGAGAGAAGCGCGGCTCCGCCGCGCTTCTCTCAAAAAATATTCCAGATTAATTAATTTGCGATCCTTAATTACTGTTAGCAAGATGAGTCCCCTTTAGCCACATCCCGGTTGCAATGGGGATGAAGCAGCCGAAACGGGCGATCGTTCACGGAAAACCCTGCT
>JAAUSV010000328.1 GCA_012032525.1 Leptolyngbyaceae cyanobacterium SL_7_1 | reverse complement strand
CTCCTCCCATTACTCCCCCCACCCGTCCCACCATTCCCACCCGTCCCACCACTCCTGCTGCCCCCGCCTCCGATGATGCGGCTGCCAACTTGGGATTTACCCATCGGGTTGTGGTAGCGGCTAGCACAGCCGAACAACAGGCACTGGTGAGAACCGTGGTTCCCAATGCCTTCCGCACGCGAATTGACGGACAGGATGTTATGCAGGTGGGCTTGTTTCGAGATGAGCGATCGGCAAGCAACTTCCGACAAGACTTGGAGCGGCAAAATCTCCAAGCCCGTGTCATTCAACTGCGCCCGTCTGCCACCCCGACCCCCACGCCGACCCCACCCACGACCTCCGAGTATGGCTATCGGGTGATCGTCAGCGCCAGTACGCGAGAGCAGCAAGAGCGAGTTCGATCGATCGCACCGGGAGCCTTTCGCACCACCGTGGATGGTCGAGAAGTCATGCAGGCAGGGTTGTTTCGCGATCGCCAAACCGCTAATGGTTTGTTGCGCCAGCTCGAACAACAAAATCTACGGGGCAACATTATTGCCGTCACCAGTCCCATCACCCCCGCTCCCCAGCCCTCGCCCGGCGGCACGACCGATCCGCGAGTCCCCAATAGTCGCCGCACAATTGTGATTGACCCCGGACACGGTGGACGCGACCCCGGAGCGGTGGGCATTGGCGGATTGCGGGAAACCGAAGTGGTCTTACCGATCTCTCAACAGGTAGCCACCCTGTTGGAACAGCAAGGGTTCCAAGTAGTCATGACTCGTCGAGACGATCGTGAAGTCGATCTAGAACCACGGGTGCAAACCGCTGAACGGGCAAATGCTGATATTTTCGTCAGTATTCATGCCAATGCTGCCACCAGCAATGCCAACGGGGTAGAAACTTTCTATGCGTCTGGTAGCAACAGTGCCCGCCTTGCCACCGCGATTCAGAACAGCATCATTGGCAATCTGGATATGACCGATCGCGGTGTCAAACAAGCCCGGTTCTATGTTTTGGTGAATACATCCATGCCCGCAGTGCTAGTGGAAGTTGGCTTTGTCACCGGACGAGACGATGCCCGCAAACTCAGTAGCCCGGCGTTTCGGACGGACATGGCAGAGGCGATCGTCCAGGGAATTCTGCAATATTTCCGCTAGGCGATCGTAGGTTGCCATAGCAGTGATTTCATAGATGCTTCCCCCCTTCGATCGAAGGGGGTTTTTTATTGGCATAGCGATGAGTATCTTGATTTGATTATTTTGCTGCTTTGATTAAGCTACTCCTATGCAACTCGATCGCCTCGATCATCTGGTTCTCACCGTGCGCGATATCGCCGCCACCTGTCGCTTCTACACCCAAGTCCTGGGGATGGAAGAAGTAACATTTGGCGCGATCGCAAGCCCATGCGGTTTGGCAATCAAAAGCTTAACTTGCATCCGCTCGGTGACGAATTTCCACCCCACGCCCAAACGCCCACCGCTGGCTCAGCCGATTTGTGCTTTATCACCGCTACACCGCTAGCGGAGGTCGAGGCTCATTTGCTTGCCTGTGGTGTGGCGATCGAGCAGGGTATCGTGCAACGAACGGGCGCAAGCGGGGCGATCGACTCGCTCTACATCCGCGACCCCGATGGTAATTTGCTGGAGATTGCTAATTACAAGAAAATCTAGTGAATTGTTTTGACGAAATGGCTCCGGTTCAATTAGAACGAGCGTGAGTTACTGTTGCGCGTTCCTTAGATCGGTTGCGGTGATCCCTTCTAACGCCAAACCATAGCCAATCCCCTCACTGACCAAACGCTTGAGTCGTTGAGTCAGGACGACTCGCGTATAGCGCAAGTTGAGGGTGGGTTGTTTGGCAAGCTGTCTGGCTAGTTCCCACGCTCGTGCCAGCAATTGAGCAGGTGGCAGAACTTCATTGACGACACCATACTCATGTGCCTTCTGAGCCGTTAGTGTTTCTTGAGTTAGCAAAAAGTAACGCCCACGAGTTGACCCTAGAACCAGTGGCCACAAAATATGCACCCCATCACCGGGAACGATTCCAGCGTTTAAGTGGGGCATATCTTGAAATACAGCCGTCTCCGACGCCAACACAATATCGGTAGTGAGAATGTATTCGCTGTGGAGTAAGGCTGGACCGTTTACCGCAGAAATCATCGGGACTTCAATATCGAGTAGATTTTGCAGAACTTTCTTGCCTTCCCAAAACGTCCTATCCCACTCGCGTGGATTGGTGACATCGCCCAAACTCTCGAAATCAATCTGAGCCATCCAAGCATCGCCCGTGCCTGTGAGAATCACCACTCGATTGTCCCGATCGCGGCTAATGTCGTAGAAGGCGTCGGGAAACTCCCGGTGAGTCTTGCCGGTGAATACAAGCGGTCCACCATTCGTGTGCATCCGCACTTCTAAAATGCCGGTTTCATCACGATAGAAGTGCAGGTTTTCGTATTTTGTGAAGTAATCGGGTTGGGTCGTCATCGTGAAATTCCTCAAGTAGGGGATGGGTGGGACTGCTGTTTTTGTTCGCTAAACTGCCGGTCGATAGTCTCGGTTTTACGGCTGGTTCAGCCCTGTATTCCAGAATGCTTGATAACAATTTGTTTGAGAAGACGGCAAAATAGAATATGCTTTATTCCAAAATAGAATGGTAAGCCCAATGGCTGATCGAATGGATCGGATTGAATGCATGAAGAGTTTTATCCGGGTTGTGGAAGCAGGTAGTTTTTCCGCCGTTGCCCGGGAGTTAGAAACCACACAACCCACGGTCAGCAAACAAATTGCCACACTGGAAGATTATCTGGATGTGCAGCTACTGATTCGATCGACAAAGGCGTTGAAATTGACCGATGAAGGAATTCGCTTTTACGAACACTGTCAACAGGTGCTCGACGTCATTGCAGAAGCGGAAGCCAGCGTTGGTAAACGGCAAAAACCATCGGGATTGCTGCGCCTGAGTTGCCCGGTGGCGTTTGGACAGATGCAAGTCGTCCCCCGAATCAAACTGTTTCTCGATCGCTATCCAGAGATTAAGGTCAACCTGGTGATGACCGACCAATTCATTGATCTGGTGGAAGAAGGCATGGATTTAGCCATTCGGATTGGGGAGGTGCACGACCCATCCTTGATCGCTCATAGAATTGGCACAACCCAACGAGTCGCGATCGGGTCAAACTCCTATTTTGAGCGAGCCGGAGAGCCACAAATCCCCAGCGATCTGACCGATCACAACTGCATTGTTTACACCAGACTGGCGACCGGCAATGAATGGCATTTCCAAAGTTCAACGGGGCTGGTGACGGTGAAAGTCAGTGGCAACTTTCAGGCAAATAACTCGATCGCCATTCGAGAAGCGGTCTTGTCGGGGTTAGGAATTGCCGTCACTCCGCTCTGGCTGCTTGGCAATCAGAGCGATCAAGACCAGCTAAAAATTGTCTTGAGGGAGTATCAACCTACCCCGTTACCGATTCATGCCGTTTATCGGAGGGGGCGATTTCAATCCGCTAAAGTCCGTTGCTTGATCGATTTCTTCGTCAATCAATTCAAGCTTGATCCGGGCGTGTCAAATTAAAATGGGCTAGCGCCTCATCCAACTTGCAGAGCATGGCACGAAACTCAATCTCCTGTTGCAAGCCCGGAATCTCGATCGCCTGCTGATCACTCAAAATTAGCAGCAGTAGTTGGGGCTGTTCCAGAAACAACGTCGCTTCGATCGCCTTAGTGGGAATTTCGGCAATCTTCTGATGATCTAAGGAAAACTGCACGGCATCGTTTGTAATGCGTAGATGCTCCTCCCGGCTCAATTCCGCCCCTTTGAGCACCAGAACCACGATGGCGATCGCCGCCTCCACCACCTCCAACCAATCAAAATCGCTGACGCTCCACGTTAGCAACCCAGACACGGTTAGAGCAGCCGGGTCAAAGGATTCAGGTCCCAAGGCAAGGGCGGTGATAGTAAACAGGGATTTGCCCACCAAGATCATCAGGTTGACGATCGCCACCACAAAAAACAAAAATCCTGCTTCTTGAAAAATTTGCTCTAGTAACACCCCAAAACTAGAGAAGCGCCACCGTGAATCAATTCGCCAGATCTGGGGGGGAGGGTTGGGAATGGATTGTACGTGGAAAGGTGCGAGGATCTCGCAATCGTTGCAGAACCAGGGGTTGGGCTGCATAGTTGTTTTGACCCTGGCTATGGGCAAATTGCAAGGGAACTGAGAGATAGGTCGCTAAGGCTTTGCCCTGCCGCAAGGCTTGCCAAGCGGTTGGCTCCTGCGAAAACGGTAGGGTGCCGTTGAGAAATACCAATGTGATCTGCCAAGCACTGGCGATGCGCGTTTGAAACACCCCACCCCGGAGAAACACCCGCGCAATCTCCACTTGGCGCACGTCAGTTAGACGAAATTTCTGGCGATCGTTGGGTTGAGCTTCCATCTGCCAAACACACCACTGCGATCGACAGGAAAGGCTGATGGTTTGAGAACTGGCACGGCGATAGTGAATGTGAGCCAACCCATAATCGATTAGCCAAATCCCAATCAGAGCCAAAATCAACAGGCTATCGTAGTTTCTCAAGTAATAGAACAGGGCTGAAAGCACGGCGAAGAGGGCGATCGCACCACGCTAATGGAAAAATCGTACGCCCGACCTTGAGTAAAACTCGACCACACCAGTTGCACAATCAACTCGTAGGGCAATGTAATCACCCGTCGAATGGCAATTCCTAAGGTAGTCAAGTTAGCGTAAACGCCTTGGTGGAAGCTGGGGTAACGTCCTCGAAACGTTCTTGGCTTTTGTGGATCAGGCATAGGAGGGGGGTTCCAGCAGATACTACAGGATTACCATCCCTTAAATTTTCTCAGGATCAATACCCATCTCTCGCAACCGCTCAGCCAGACGATTTGCCCGTTGGCGCTCAATTTCCTGTCCTTCAGCGCCAGTGGCAATGACTCGTCCAGTACGATCGCACCACCGCAGCCATAGCCGCGTGACCGCTTCTTCAAACTGACCTTCCCACAGGGTTAGCCCCAAGCCAACGCCCTCTAGCCATACCGATTCACCGACAGCCCGAATGCCAGCATCTGAAGTCAGTTCTACATAGCCTACAGGCGAAATCATCCAGACGCGCAGAAGTGCGCTATTCATCTCATCCGTCGCCTGAATCTGTTGGAGTGGGTCAAATACGACGTAATAAGGCACGCCAATCTGCGCATAGGTATCTTTTTTAGAGGTGGTCTTGCCTTTTTGTTGGGATTTCTTGCTCAAGGTCAATTCATCCCCTTCCGCATTGGAGACAATTTCAATGCAGACCTCTGGGTTTTTGCCAAATTCCCACACAAAGTAGGAGCGATTTTGTCTTTGAGAAAAATCGTCTGGTCGTTGGACTCCCAAACTCAGCAACATATCCGGGACAATCGGCTCTCCTTTAAGTCTGTAGAACAACCCCACATTGGCAGCCGCAAGGAACGGGGATGGCAAGGCTTTAGAACTGTAGAGGGGTTCCACCAGTAGCCGCTGCTGCTCCTCCGATTGAAAATTGTCCACTGGGGCATCGTCCTCGATCACAAGATGGCTGATGTCAAGCTCCGAGATACTCTCTTCTGTGTTGAGGAGTCGTTGAGTCATTGATGGCTACCAGAACCCGATAGCTCATTATCCTCTAAATCGTTTGCCGCTCACCATTGGCGTCAAGTCCAGCAATTCTCAGTATGGCAAAAAGCTGTTCAAGTCCTGAAAATGCCAGTATTGTAAGGACATCTGAGAGAGCCAAGAGAGCCAGAACCGTTGAAAGAACGGAGGTTGTTTGACACGATAGTCGGTT
>JAAUSV010000327.1 GCA_012032525.1 Leptolyngbyaceae cyanobacterium SL_7_1 | reverse complement strand
AGGTGGTCGCCCTCTCGCCAATCCATTCCCCATAGAGGAATGTTGCACCCCACTGAAACGTCTTCTGTCAGGGCGATCGTTGTGGGACTGACTTCCAGTTCGGTGGCGATCGCCCTGCGGGTCTGCTCCAACTCTTCCATCATCCAGGCGTTGGTTTCGTTGGAAAAGGGACCCGATCGCTGGCTGTGTAGATGGGCGTGTTGAATGGCGTCGATCGCGGTTTGAGGCAAGGTGCCCTGCCCCCCATAGTTGAAATAGGCTTTGTTGGCTAAGGCAGGAAATTGTTGGCGGAAGGTGTCAAGGCAGGAAGTCAACGGCACAGTGGTAGTCATGAACAGAATAGCTGGGGTAGAGACTGCCGTTATTCTATGAAATTTTGTTGAAGTGGCTCCACCGATTGATGATTGACTAATTGTTAACTGCTAGCTGCCAACCGAATTTTTAACCAAAATCCGCAGAATCGAGTTAAAGTCTAAAGAAAGGCACAGTAGCCAGGTCCTATCAGGGATTTAAATTTATCGGTTTATAGTCATCGGCTGATAGTCTTATCGGCTTGTAGTCAAGTAAAACAACCATCAAGCGAACGTAGTAAAGCACGTAGTAAAGCAATGAAGCTAGGCAATCAAACCAGCGATCGCGCTTCATCATACCAATGGGTCAGGTTCATGTTGGATTGGGTGCTCGATACCAATGTCCAACCCACATCATCCAGTGACCGCTAACGTCCACCGCCCCCCGATGCAAGAGGCTGGTGGACGTTTCCCCGCCTCTCCCACGATCGTGCCTTCCCTTCCCACCTCCTCCTATCAAGAACTGTGGATTACGGATGAGGTTTTGTTTAATTACCAACGATGCCATCGTCGGGCGTTTTTGGATGTTTATGGCGAGGCTCGCTTTCGTGATCCACCCAGTGATTACCTGAGCAAGCTACGACAGGATAGTTTGACCCATCAACAAACGGTGCTGGGTGAACAATCAGTACACATTCCCAATTATCGCCGTGGAGATTGGCAAGCAGGGGCTGAGGCGACCTTGGCGCTGATGCAGCAAGGTGTCGATCGCATTGCCAAGGGCGTCCTGCTGACGCGCCGCCCAGATGGGGTGGTCTTACAGAGCTGTCCTGATCTATTGGTAAAACAGCCGGGGTATTCCAATCTGGGTAATTGGCTATATGCCCCCATCGAGATCAAGCTCGGCAAGCGTCCCAAGCTTGATTACCAGATCATTGCTACGTTTCATACCTACATCTTGGCAACCGTGCAGGGGGCTTGGGCAGAAGCGGCTTGGCTAGTGTTGCGTCATCGGGGACTCTATGAAATTGATTTGGTCGAACTCCTGCCCAAGCTAGAAGCCGTGTTGGAGGGATGTGTAACCGCATTAGCCAATCAACAAGAACCAGAGGTTTTTATTGCCCATAGCCGCTGCGATCTTTGCCATTGGTTTAGCCACTGTTATGGCATTGCCGAACACCAGCAACATCTCTCGTTGTTACCGGGTGTCACCCCCAGCCGTTATCTGCATCTCAAGGCGTTGGACCTAGTGACGGTGGAAGCTTTAGCAGAGATTACGCCTAAACAGATTGAAATGCTCCCTGGATTTGGCATTCAGGTGGCTCAAAAATTAGTCCAACAAGCGCAATCCACCCTGCACAACCAAGCCTTGCTGCGGCATTCCTCCAGCCCGATCGCCCCCCTAGTCGATGACGAATTGCCCACCGCTGCGATCGAGCTGTATTTTGATATCGAGGCGGCTCCAGAACAAAATTTGGTGTATCTGCATGGGGTGTTGGTGGTCGATCGTCTCCAACAAACCGAAACGTTTCACGGGTTGTTGGCGGATCATCCTGCCCAAGAAAAACAGATTTGGCAACAGTTTCTAGAATTGGTTTGGCAATATCCAACCGCTCCCATTTTTCATTTTTGCCCCTACGAAGTCCAGACGGTTCGCCGATTAGCCATCGAATATGACACCCCAGTTGCTGCGATCGACCCTCTAGTCGATCGCTTTGTCGATCTACACGAGCGGGTGACTCGCCTAGTCACCCTGCCGATCGAAAGTTATGCCCTCAAGCCGATCGCCCGTTGGCTGGGGTTTGACTGGCGCGATGCCGATGCCAATGGTGCCCAATCGATTTATTGGTATGCCCAGTGGTTGACAACCCAGGATCGCACGTTTCTCAATGCTATTTTGCGCTACAACGAAGATGATTGTCGGGCAACCCATCGGGTCAAAGATTGGTTGGTGGAGTTTATTCGGCGATCGTAAACTCGTTTCCTTTGTGCAATCCCCAATGCTCAACCCCAGTAAGCTACTGATCGATGCCTTTGTCCCAGAACTGAGAACCGCCTACCATGCCACCTACGGCGGTCTAAAAGCAGAATATGCCGACATCATTGCCTGGGTTGGCAGCATGGCACTGGAAAATATTGCCAACAGCAATGCGCTTTACCACAACGTCGAGCACACGGTGTTTGTCACCCTGGTGGGACAGGAAATTCTCCGGGGCAAGCACATCCGGGAAGGGGGCGTAGTGGCAGACGATTGGTTGCATTTTGTGATTTCCCTGGTGTGTCACGATATTGGCTATGTCAAGGGAGTCTGTCGCCACGATCGGATTCCCACCCGGGAATATGCCACAGGCACCGCCGATCAGATAGTCACATTATCGGCGGGGGCGACGGATGCTAGCTTGACGCCTTATCATGTCGATCGGGGCAAGTTATTTGTCTCAGAACGCTTTGGTGGCAACCCCCTGATCAACGCCGACATTGTTAAAGCCAATATTGAGCTAACCCGCTTCCCTGTTCCCCTGGACACCGACCACCAAGACACCACCCACTATCCCGGTTTGCTCCGCGCTGCCGATCTAATTGGGCAACTATCTGACCCACGCTATTTGGAGAAAACCCCTGCCCTGTTCTATGAATTTGAGGAAACAGGCGTCAACAAAGCCTTGGGCTATTCCCACCCTGACGATCTACGAATCAACTATCCCAAGTTTTACTGGAAAAGTGTGTTCCCCTACATTGGCAAGGCGATCGACTATCTCCGCCTCACCCAGGAAGGCAAGCAAATTTTGTCCAATCTCTACTCCCATGTGTTTGAGGTGGAGCATGAGCAGAATTTATTGTTTGTTTGATGGAGAGCGATTAGCGATTTAGCCAAGCACTACAATTTCCTGTGCCGTACTAAAATCAATGGGAAAAACCTGCTCTGCTCTCAATAGTTTGAGCTAGATTAGGTGTACTGCATTGATTTCGCCCCATTTTCTCCCTAGGAGATCTGCAACGTATGGAGTCTATTATCATCGCGCTTGCCCTCGTCATCGTTGGCTATACCGTTGGCTCTGTCAAAATTATTAATCAAGGAACTGAAGCGCTGGTAGAACGATTGGGGCGCTACCACCGGAAATTGTCTCCTGGGTTAAATTTTGTCGTTCCCCTGCTCGACTCGATCGTGTTGGAAGAGTCAACCCGTGAGCGTGTTCTAGATACCGACCCCCAGGAGGCGATTACCAAAGACAATGTGGCGCTGGAGGTAGATGCGGTGGTCTACTGGCGAATTTTGCAGTTAGAGCGCACCTTCTACGCCGTTGAAGACATTGAAGAGGCGCTGAGAAATCTAATTATTACTACCTTGCGATCGCAGATTGGTGGTATGAATATCGAGGAAACCTTCTCGTCGCGCAACGAAATCAACCACGAGTTGCTGCACCAGCTCGACGATGCCACCGCCACCTGGGGAGTGAAGGTAACACGGGTGGAGGTGCAAAAGATTACGCCAACTCCCGCCATTATGCAGGCGATGGAACAGGAGCGGGCAGCAGAGAGCCGCAAGAAAGCGGCGATCGCCGAGGCAGACGGAAAACGCCAAGCGGCGATCGCTGAGGCACAGGGAACCGTAGAATCGATGCGGATGATTTCTGACGCCCTGCGGACTCAGCCCAACAGTGGTCAGGTGTTGCAATACATGGTGGCACAGCGCTATGTCGATGCCAACTACCGTCTGGGCAGTAGTCCCAACTCCAAGATTGTATTTATGGACCCCAAAGCCTTGACCGAGGCGATGAGCGACTTGATTGTGCCGGAGCAGACGCCCCCCGATCCATCCGACTCTGGTAACGGCATTGCTTCCTAGGGCGATCGCCAAATTGCATCGGCAACCCGGCAGACATCTCGCATTTCTTTGACATCGTGGACTCGGAGAATGTCGGCTTGGGCAGCGATCGCAGCGCAACAGGTGGCGGCAGTTCCCCAGACGCGCTGTTGAGGATCGGGTTGATCGAGGAGTTTGCCGAGGAAACTTTTGCGGGATGAGCCAACCAGAAGGGGACAGCCCAGCGATCGAAACTCTCCTAACCGCCTGAGAATTTCCAGGTTTTGCCCTCCAGTTTTGGCAAATCCAATCCCCGGATCGAGGGCAATCTGGGCAGGGGAAATCCCACAGGCGATCGCTTGTTGCCGTTGAGCCTGTAGGAATTGGTAAATTTCACCGATTAAGTTATCATAATCGGTCAACTGCTGCATGGTTTTGGAGGTGCCACGCCGATGCATTAGGACAATGGGCACCTGTAACTCCGCCACCGTGGGTAGCATGGCGGGGTCGTCGGTTCCTGCCGATACATCATTGACCAGATCGGCTCCAGCGGCGATCGCCGCCTGTGCCACCTTCGATCGGGTGGTATCGACTGAAATCGGCACGGTGGCTGTCTTGCCGTGATTATGGCGAATGGCTTGAATCACGGGAATCACCCGATTGAGTTCCTCCTGCAAGGAGATGGTGTCTGCTTGGGGACGGGTGGATTGACCGCCAATATCTAGCAGGTCTGCTCCCGAATCGACTAAATATTCCGCCTGCTGGAGAGCATTGGTGACGGTGGCAAACTGTCCACCATCGCTAAAGCTATCGGGGGTAACATTCAAAATCCCCATGAGATAGGTGCGCTGTCCCCAAAGGAAGGACTGGTGACGCAGTGTCCAGGCAGATGGGACGATCGCCAATTCGTTAGTGGTCATGGTGCTTGGTGGTGCGGAGTTTATGGTGACAAATTGCCAATTGAGTGAATGACGCGGCTAGAGAGGGGAAGTGCCATGTCTTAGGACAGCCAACTCAACTGCCATAGGGGCGATCGCCCTATCGCTTGATTTCGCTCAAGAAAAATGCAGTCAAATGATGATTTGATCGCCAGGATCGAGCCATTGCAACCTCTTTCCAATATCCGGACAAAACGGCGCAACCTAGTACAGTTCATCAACTCCAACGATCGCCACCCCTGATTAATGGTTGCTTTGTAACGATGATGCCATTGAAACGTTGGCTCTTCCATCATTCCTCGCATCACTGACGCATCTAACTATGAAATCTGCTATTTCCCACCTCAAGGCAGCCCTAGCAACGGCAACCACCCTCGGTGCTCTCGCGGCTCCTCCTGCCCTCGCGATCCAGTTTCAGCAACAAGAGGTTAACCCAGATCAGTTCGTTGTGGTTGCTGCTCCCTATAGTAGCAACTTGCACCAACTGCTGATTCTAGAACAAGTCAGCGATCGGCGTCCCTGCTGGCAAGAAAGTGGCAACAGTCCCACGATTGTTGATCCACTGTTAATTGACTTTGACTTTACGGGTATCTGTGGACGCAGCACCGATAGCAACGGCTACTCCCTGCGCGTTGGGGGTGAGGATTTGGGCTGGCGCTACAGTTTGCGAGTGGTGCGGGAAGGCAGTGATCTGGTTCTAAAAGCCATTCCTACAAGCGATCGCACGTCTTCTCCGCTAGAAATTGGTCGGACCAACGGAGCGGTAAATGATTTTGTCCGGATC
>JAAUSV010000326.1 GCA_012032525.1 Leptolyngbyaceae cyanobacterium SL_7_1 | reverse complement strand
ATCATCTGGGAGGTAGCTTGGTCATCGACATTCCACAGGGAGGCGATCGTGCTGCGTGCTCCCGATCGCACTGCCATGCCCGCTAGTCCGAGGGCGGCACGGCGATCGCCCGATGCCGTTTGGCAGGCACTCAAAACCAATAGCTCGATCGGTTCTTGGCGGTTGAGATCGGTACTTTGAATCAACCCATTCAGTTGGTTAATGTCGATGCGATCGTCCCAGGTGAGCACAAATGTCTCCTCCAGGTTAGAGCTAAAATTGCCGTGGGTCGCCAGATGGATGACTTGGGCTGGGGCTTCGCGCACCGCCTCCTGAAAGGTTTGTTCTGTAAACTCCTGGTTTAACAGGATGCGAGTGGGCACCTCCGTTTGAATCCGTTGCAACTCCTGGACGACCCCCGGTAGTGGCGAAAACCCTTGACGGGCTTCCGTTAGTCCGGCGGCTAATACATCAAATTGTTGTTGTTGCAAGGGGCGGGGTGCCAGCAGTTGCAACCCCGGTGTTAGGGCAATGCTGTATTGCTCGATCAGATAGTGCTCGCCATCATTCAATGCTCCCATGGGCACGTTGCGCAATGCCCCGTCTAGCACAAATACCAGCGTTTGCACACCGCTGGCTTCCAGGTCTGCCGCCACTGGACGAATCAACCAATCATAAAATTGGCGCGTCTGGGGAGCAAGTTGGGAGGTGACTCGACGAATCGTGAGGGCGCGTCGCAGTTGGATGACGCCATCTTCTATGTCGCGACTGGAGACGGGTTGGCTGTAGTGGCGCAAAGGCTGCTGCGGGATGCTGACAATTATTTCTAACCGCTCGTCCAGGATGATGGGGTAGAGCACTGCTGCCTGCCGATCGACCTCGTCAATGTCTACCTGTTGGGCATTTAAGCATGCCTCTCGAAAGAAATTGTCTAACTCCGCTAGTTGGAGAGATTCAATCACCGTACGGGCTTGCTCCAACTGGGCGGGGGTGGCAGTGCCCTCCAGCAGCAAGCCCACCAATTCTCGATACACTGGCTCAATATTTCCCTGAAAGGAAAACTGGATTTCCGGGTTGATGGCAAGCAAATCGCCGCGAATCGATTGCAGCGTGTTGACCGCTTCGGTATAGGCAGCGATCGCCTCCTGTTGCAGGAGGGGCGATCGGGTGGCGCTGTCTTTCCACTGTGCCTTGAGCACCCGCCCCAATTGCCACTGCCAGCGATAGGCAATATCCGGGGCATTCACCCGTTGGGAGAGCAACAGCGCTTGAGTGGTCAAGGTTTGGGCATCCGTCCACTGGTGCATGCGTTCGTAGGCAGTGCCCAAACTGCCCAGGGCATAGGACTCTGCCCGCCGATCGCCCAACTGCCGGGCTTGGTCGGCTGCCACCGCTAGCACTTGCGCCGCTTGCCAATAAAACTGGGGGCGAGGAGCGCCAGCCACCTGGGCTGGTCCATTTTGTGGAGAACTGCCCTCGCCCCGGGTGCCCTCGCCTGTGCCCTCGCCAATCCGTTGCACGCCATCCGCTGGCGGGGGTTCCTCTAATTCGATCGCCCCTTCCCCGCTGCCCAGGCGCATCAAACTGTTGGCAAAGTTGACCCGGGCATCGATTGTCGATCGGCTCAGGGGTAATTGGTCGATGGCAGGTTGCAATTGGGCGACTAGTTGTTCTGCCTCTGGCACCCGATTGAGTTCGACCAAAACCCCCAATTGATTGAGTTGCGCTTGCACCTGGGTGAGGGCGAGGGGCGCGATCGCTGCTGCCTGCTGATACCGGGTTAGTGCTCCCTGGCGATCGCCCTGTGCCCGCAGAACATTGCCCAAACTGAGTTGGGCGGCGCTAATTGCTTCTGAAAGCTGTAGCTGCTCGGCGATCGCCAGACTAGATTGCAAGACCTGCTGGGCTCGCTCTAGGGTGGCTCCCACCTGCAATGCCTCACCCAAACTGCGGAGACCCACCGCTTTTTCTAGAGAGGCGGGTTGCTCTTCCAGGGTGCGTTCTAGGCTGGTGAGCAGATCGATCGCCCGTCGGTATAACCCCAAGGCTTGCAACGCCTGAGATTGATGAATTTGACTGCGAAGCACTGCCGTTGTGTCCCCCAACTGCTCCGCCACCTGTTCTGCCCGCTGCCAAGTCAAGAGCGCCTCCTCGGTTTGCCCCTGCTCCAGGTGTAGGCGTCCTTGGACATCCAACGTCTGGACAAGCACCTGTTGCCGCTGCGTCTCCCGATCGCCCCGACTGCTCTGTTCTAAGCGTTGCAGGAGACTCAAGCTGCGGGCGATCGCCTGGTTTGCCTCTGCCCACACGCCCAAGTGCCACTGGGTGAGGGCGAGGTTGCTCAGGGTCATGGCTTGGCGTAGGGCATCGCCCTCGGTTTCGTAGGCAGCCGCCGCCTGCTGAAACGCACTCACCGCCTCTGAGAAGCGCCCCGCCGTGTAGAACGCTCTACCTTGCTGCTCAAAGCGTTGCCCTGTTGCTACGGGTTCTGACAACGCTGGAGTGGGTTGAGCTGCCAATCTCGGTGTGCCTGTATGGGCAGCTACGATGGTGGGAGCCAGGATGGCGATCGTCGTCAACAGACTCAACAACAGCAAAACCCAGCGTCGGTGAGATCGACGCCATCGGATCGGGGGAAAGGAGGGGGGGTGAGTCACGGGGGGATGTTAATGGGGTTGGGTGGCTGTTTGTTGTTGGAGACAGACGGCATCGGTGGTGGCAGGATGGGCAGCGATCGCCGTTTCTGAAACCAATACCACATTGCCCTGGGCATCGAGTGTCCATGCCTCTGCCTCTACGATCGCTGGAAGCTCCATCGCTGGTGCATCGATAATGGGTAAGGCTGCCGTCGCATCATCCTCTGAGTCTATGGTGTCGTCAAGGGTGACTAATCCGGTTAATCCGCTGTTGGATTGGTGGGGTTCCAATGGGTTGGGGGGCAAGCCGCCCCGCCCTGTCACCACAAACTCACCCAGATTGTCTACTTGCCCACCCCGCGCCGAGCAGCCTTGGGCAACCTGTTGTGAAGCATCCACCACACTCGTGGGCAGTTCTGCCAAGCCACGACTCGGATCAATGCCCAGGGTATCGATATTGACTGTACCCGATTGCCCGGTATTGGAATTGGCGGTGATATCGCTCAGGGGCGTGAGTTCGGGACGAAACTGCAACCCATAGATGCCTCGTGTGGTGATGTCAATGACGCCGCCATTGCCCGCATCCGCATTGGCAATGATGTCACTGTTTTCCACCGGAACCGCAATGATAAAGCTGTCGGGAGCGACGATCGTAATGTTGCCCCCGGTCGCTGTGCCAAAGGCTTCGGCAGAAATAGTACTCCCATTATTTAGGCTCAACAGAGTAAAGCCTTGCAGGGTAATGTTTCCTCCGTCACCCACCCCCGTCTCAGCCCGAATGCTGCCATCATTGAGACGAATCGTGTCGGCATCGACAAACAGGTTGCCTGCTGCGCCCGATCGACTGCTAACCGACATCTCCGCGCCATCCTCAATCCGCAGTGTTCCCGTTTGCAATTCCAAGTTGCCCGCCTGACCGCCATCGGTGGCTTGTACCCGCAAGCCGCCTTCACCACTCAGGAGCACCGAGTCGCGGGCGTCAACGGTGAGGGTTCCCGCTTGTCCGGTGGCGGTGGAGGCAGAGATTTCGCTATTGAGTACCTCCAGGGTATTGAGGTTGCGCAGGGTAATGCCGCCACCCACTTGCCCAAAATTGGTCGATGCAGAGATGGTCGAGTTTTGCAAGGCCAATTCACGGGTGTTGAGGTTTACATCGCCTCCATTGCCCGATCGGGTGGCACGAGCAAATAGACGAACTGCCCCCACTCAAGCGAATGGATTGGGCGGCTGCTCCAGTTTGATTGACCGTGACGCTGCCTCCTTCGCCATCGCGGGTAGAGGCAGACACCTGACTACGATCGCTCACTTGCAATGTCCGCACATTGTTGAGCACAATATCTCCACCCTCACCTGCTGCCGTCGTCGCTAGCAGACGGGCATCATTCTCTAAGGCGATCGATCGGGCGGTCACCTGTAATGTGCCACCATCGCCATCCTCGGTGCTACTGACCGACACCGCCGAACCGTTTCTAATCCGTAGGGCATTGGTGGTCAGGGTGAGGTCACCTGCATTTCCGCCTCTGGTGGCTCGCACAAATAAGCCACCGCCACCATTCAGGTCTATACGATTGGCTCCGTCCACCGTCAAACTCCCCGCTACACCACTGCGAGTCGAGGCAGAGATCTGGCTATTGTCAACGCTGAGCAAATCCAAGCCTTGCAGCAGGATGTTGCCCTCGCCACCAGAGGTGGTGGAAGCAATAATTTGCGATCGATCCGAGAGGCGCAACTCCCGCGTATTCAGGGTTAAATTGCCTGCATTTCCCCTGCCTGTGGCTTCCACCGACAACTGGCTGTCGCCATCGAGGGCAATCAGATTGGCGGGCTCTTGGTTAACGTTGACGGTGAGGTTTCCCCCCGTCCTATCCTCTGTGGAGGCGGAGATCAGACTGCCATTACGCAGTTGCAGGGTATCGATCGATCGCAGTGTAATGTTGCCTCCTGCCGCATTCTCTGTGGTAGCGGTGATCGTGGCATTGTTCAGGGAGACATTACGAGCCGCAATTTGCAATTGACCCGCTCTACGCTCCCCCGTGCTGCTGACCGAAATCTCGGCTCTGTTAGACAACTCCAGATTGCGAGTATCGACAAACAAGCTACCCGCTTGTCCCCCATCTGTAGCTTGAACAAACAACCCTCCTACCCCACTCAAGTTCACCGACTGAGCGGCTCCTACCTGCAATGTGCCACCGACTCCCGTTTCAGTTGAGGCAGAGACACTGGCATTAGTGACCTGTAATGTCTCCAGATTCTCCAGGAAAATGTTGCCACCCTGACTGGAACGGGAGGAGGCTGAAACCTCTGCCCCGTCCGCCACCGTCAAGTTGTTGGTGTCAATGACGAACTCTCCTGCATTCCCTGTTCCAGTCGCCTGGGCAGACAGCGTACCATGCCACGAATGGTTACAGCTTCGGGAGCAGAGACTATCAGAGTACCTCCTACACCACTTCCTGAAGTTGCTGCTGAGATCGCGCCTTCGCTGCGGAAATTAATGGTAAGCGTTTCTCCCCGGCGGTAGGGTTGGAGGGTTAGATTACCTGCGCCGGTAGCTCCTGACGTTTCAGCAAACAACCCACTATTTCTACCAAACACATTGATTTGATTGGCATCGACGCTAATGTTTCCTCCGCTTGCGCTTGAGTTATCAGAGGTGGTGGATGTGGAAAGGCGAGCGTTCCCACGAATGGTTAATTCTTGTGTATCAATATCTAGGTTGCCTGCCGCATTCGTGCCCGATGTCTCCGCTGAGATTGTTCCTCGACCTTCAACCGTAGTTCCTCGACCTTCAACCGTAATTGATTGGGGAGCCATTAACTGAATGTTGCCCCCCCTGCCACTGCTGGACGTAGAGGCGGAAATCGTTCCACTGCGATCAAGATTGATCGCCAGCGTCCGTTCTCCATCAAAGGGTTCAATCGTGATGTCTCCGGCATCGCCATTACTGATGGTTTCCACCGATACCTGTGCTCGATTGGTAACACTCAATTGGGGAGTATTGAGGCTCATGCTACCCGCTGACCCGCTGCCCGCTGTCCGCGCAAAAAATCCACTGGTTGCGCCTTGGTTAGGATTGGTGTTGCGGTTGTCAAAGGAGGCTTGCAACTGATAGGTGTCCCCTGCTGCCAAGGGGGGAACTTCGATCGCATTGTTAACCCCTTGAGGGTCAAACCGACTCACTCCTAACACATACCTGCCCGGTGCCCCA
>JAAUSV010000325.1 GCA_012032525.1 Leptolyngbyaceae cyanobacterium SL_7_1 | reverse complement strand
GCTTTAGCTCCTCTAGACCGCCCACGGAGTCGATCGTGGAATCCTCTTCAATATATTCAAGGATGCCGTTGCGGCGAATCAGTTGCTTCTTCTCAGAGAGCACCACATCTACTTCAGCTTCCGTCAATCGCCCCGCCGTTACCTGTGCCTTACGATAGACTTTATCTGCCTCATCGCGGGTCAGACCCAACGCTGCCTTTAACAGCTTTTCCCGCGTTTCCGTAGTTATCTTGCGAGGGGTACGGAGCTGATCGAGGTGCTGAGTTAGAACCTGATTAAGTTCTGCCATGTCGGGCAGGGGATAATCGAGGACTGCCACTTCCTTCTCTAGCTCAATCGGTACATTTTGTAGGGGCGACATCAAGACGATCGTTTTGTGGGTATCCTTGAAACCCGCGATCGCATCTCGCAACCAACGAGTCACCTCCGCGTTATCAATGAAGGGGTGCAAATCTTTGAAGACAAAAATGCCCGGTTCCCGCTGACGGATGACCCACTCAATCGCTGTTTGGGGGGACACGGTGTTGTGTTGAGTGACATTGCGGGGTTGCCCGTATTCCACAATCCCGTGGGTGACAGTCCAAAGAAACACCCGTCGTTGGGGTTTTACCTGGGCGATCGCCGAAATTGTCTGCTCTGCCCGTTCTTCCTCGGATGTAACGAGGTAGATCAAAGGGTATTGAGCTTGAATCAGTACGCTTAGCTCTTCTTTCATAACCATCGACCTGCTAGGGACAGTGCAGACACTATTACTAATGAATTGGTCATTGAGGCGTAGCTGAAAGACTAAACACAGGAGAGAAGCTCTTGCTCACCTTGCTCAGCCTCTCGCCCCGACACACTACCAACCGAAAGCCCTTCATCGGCAAAACCTTCCGACTGGCGACCAAGAACCACAATCTCGTTATCACGGAGCACAAGTGATGTAGCACAAGCAGGACAACTATAAACTTGATGAACATGTCCGTGGGCTGCTTCCATCTCATCCACCAGAGTAGGATGACTTAAATAAAAATCGATGGCTTTCTTAGCAATGGCTGACATCGGTTCAATTTCCACTGCCGACCGGATCTTGAGTTGACGATGGAGTTCTGGTGGAAGATATAACGTAACCTTGTGCTTTTCTTGCATGATGGACAACTACATGATTAATACCCGGGTATGACTGTCAGAATAGTTGTCCCTCCCCAGTGCTGTCAAGACGGTATGCCGTCATGACAGCATTATTGTTACATTGCTTTACACAAACAGAGTTTGTTCGGGTAGGGGGATGATTGGCGTGGTGAGCAGTTAGCGATTAGCAATCAGCGATTGGCTGCATCGTTGCGGGTTAATAGCGGAAAAAAGTGCCCGACAGGACCCTGTCCACTGCCAATCCGCAGGGAGTAGCGGAGGGCGGTGGTGACGTATTCCTTAGCCTGTTTGACGGCAGTGGATAGCTCCTGCCCTTGGGCGAGGTTGGCAGCGATCGCGGCTGCCAGTGTGCAACCCGTGCCATGGGTATCTTGAGTGTCGATCAGCGCTGTTTCCAGCACAGTGAAGCGATCGCCTTCCAGCAACACATCCACCCCCCGCAGCCCTCCTGCCATCCCGCCCCCCTTGACTAAAACTGCCTTGACTCCAAGCGCTTGAATCCGTTGGGCAGCTACCTGCATGTCCTCCAGCGTGTGAATCTCTAATCCACCCAACATCTGGGCTTCGTAACGGTTGGGGGTCAGCAGGGTGGCGAGGGGGAGTAAATCGTGTTTGAGGGTGCGATCGCGGCATCGTCGATCAGTTGTGCGCCCGTGCGGGAGACCATGACTGGATCGACGATCAATGGGGTGAGATTAAACTGGGCGATCGCCCCGGCTACCGCTGCCATAATGCCCTGGTTGAGCAACATGCCTGTTTTGGTGGCTTGCACGCCAATATCGGTGGCAACGGCTGTGATCTGAGCCACAACCGATGCCGCTGGCAAGGCATCGACCCGCGTTACGCCCAAGGTGTTTTGAGCCGTAATGCAAGTGAGGGCACTGGTGCCGTGGACGCGATGGAAGGCAAATGTCCGCAGGTCTGCCTGGATGCCTGCACCACCGCCGCTATCGGAACCCGCGATCGTCAGCGCTACTGGAACGGGAGGAATGATCATAAAGAATAATTGCGACAAACCGCCTGCTAGGTCGATAGGCTCGAAGGATGAATAGAGAATAATCCCAATGAGTTGGAGGGCTTGCCCTAGTGTCTCATGTTCCCGCTGCTCTGATTGCCCTGCGAGTCCTGATTGCTCCCCTGCTAGTGTGGGATGCGATCGATGGTTCCACTAGCCTCTGGTTTGTTGTGGGCTACGCCATTGCCTTCCTGTCTGATATTTTGGATGGGGTGGTGGCTCGACGTTTGCAAATCAGCACGGCTCAATTGCGCCAAGCCGACAGTGCTGCCGATGTCTGCCTCTACCTTGCTGTTTATCTCAGTGCTTGGTTGGCACACCGAGAATTGGTTGTGGCGTTGTGGATACCGATTTTGGCAGCCGTGATGGCGCAAGCGATTTGGCTGGTGGTGAATGTGGTGAAATACGGTAAGCCTGCAAGTTACCACACCTACTCGGCGCGGCTATGGGGCGTGACATTGGCGATCGCCACCATTGCCCTATTTGGGTTTGATCAAGCTGGGCTATGGATTTGGATAGCAGCGATCGTCGGTGTGATTCACAGTTTTGAAGAAATTGCCATGACGCTAGTATTACCCGAATGGCAGCACGATGTCTGGAGCTTGTACCATGCGTTGGAGCTACGAAACCAGGGAGTGGGGCTTGAGTAATTCCACTGCCATCAAAAACTCTTGATGTACAAGACCCCCGGCTTCTCCAAGAAGCCGGGGGTCTTTGATCCTTTGCGGAGCAATTAGGATTTAGCTGCCTCTAACTGGGGTGTGGCAGGAACCAACCGAGCGATTCCCTGCTTCACCAAGGTTTGCAGAAACGCCGTCCGCTGGTTGTCCTGGAAGACCGCCTTGAGGGTTTGGGTGAGGCGATCGAAGGAGAAGCCTTCTGCACCGACCTCTTGGGTTTGGCTACATTCCTCGAAGTATGTCACCAAGCTCAATCCGGCTAGGCGAGTCAAGTAGGCAGCACTGACGCCTTGCATCAATCCCCCTGCCACATAGGTGAGGGCGTGGCTCTTGAGTAGGGGAGCGATCGCTGGCTGGTCATTTCCACCAAACCCAGCTTCACCATCTGACTTGCCAATGTTGCGGCAACCGTTTTCGCCTGTTCTAGGGAGAAGGGTTGCTGATAAATCGCTGCCAAGTCCACGATCAATTGAGTATTGACGGCGGCAGTGGCTAGCAAGTCGAGGGTGGGAACGGGGTTGGCAAAGGCAGCCGCAGCAGCCACCCACTGCGATTGTTCAATCACCGGGATTGCCCGATCGCGCCGCAGTTGGTTCAGTTCCATTAAGGTGTTGGCTTTGAGTGCCAAGGCGTGGCGCTGTACCGTATTGAAGATCAGTTGTTGTCCCTCGGTAGCTAGAACGGTTTTGAGGCGATCGCGCAACGCCGTCACATCGGGTTCTGGCTGTTCCGTGCGTTCTTGAATGGAACCGTCCGCTTGATACTGACGCACTTTGATCGTCACCGGATTGGCGGCAATTGCCACCACATCTTCCGCCGCCATCAAGCCCTGCATCCGATCGCGCAGTTGTTGCAAAATCACCGGGCGATCGCTGGGCAAATATTGGTCTTGCTTGTTAAAAATCAGCAACACGCGCTGGTGCTGGGATAGCAGTTGTTGAACTCGCTGAAACTCTGACTCTGTGATGTCTCCAGCCGTGATAAACAGGACTAGATCCGCCGTGCTCCCGTCCTCCTTCGATTCGCTGGAATTGCCGTTGGATTGGGCAGTGGGGGCATCGGTGGAGGCGGGTGAGGGTTTAAAGTTTGATGCCACTAGTTGGGTCAAGGTGGACTTGCCAACACCCTTGCTACCCATGATGGCAAGATTGGCTTGTCTGCGATCGAGTTCTGGGCTTAACTTCGCCAACTGCTGACGGAGATTCCCGATCAGCGTGGTTTTTGCAGTGGCTAATCCTAAGTTCTCCGCTTCCGTCTCAAGCTGAGCAATCAATGCTTCGATGGTTTCAAAGGTGCGAATCACAGTGCTGCGATCGACTGGCGCAGCAGCAATTGCAAATCTAGCTGACGCGATTGTTGGCTCCATGCCCAGATTCCAGACCCAAGGGCGATCGTACCCCAAATCAACGACCCACCGAAATGGAAATGGTGGGGTTGAACGGTGTTGACCATCCATCCCGCTACCGTCAACCCCAATCCCCCAATCAAAATGGGGCGTTGCAATGAAAAAGCCATAGTTCCCTCATCTCCCAAGCTCCTGCTCTCCATTTTATCGATTCCTCGGCGGTTTCACGGAAATTGGATGCGGGGAATACCGAACCTTAACAGCCCATTAAAGCAATCCATTGGTTGGTGACTGTACTTTACAATAATGCCAATGAATTAACGATGAACATCCAGATTAAATTATGAAAGCACTGGTGACAGGGGCAAATGGGTTCACCGGATCGCATCTAGTCAAAGCGCTACTGCACCGTGGGGATACCGTCGTGGCACTAGTACGGCAAACCAGTAAGGTCGATCGGCTCACCGGGTTGAATGTGGAGTATTGTTACGGCGATATTAGCGATGGCGACTCCCTCAAAGCTGCTATGCAGGGGGTCGATTGGGTTTTCCATACCGCCGCCTATGTGGAACTAGGCTTGGTAGATGCGACTCGAATGCAGCGGGTGAATGTGGACGGCACGCGCCATGTGCTTGAAGCTGCCAAAGCTGCCAATGTTGCAAAACTAATCTATTGCAGCACGATCGGCGTCTATGGCGACACGCAGGGACGTGTGATCGACGAAACCTTTCAGCGCACCCAGTCCGATTTTTCCTCTGCCTACGATCGCACCAAGTACCTTGCCCAACAACTCGTCGATCAGGCAGCCGTAACAGGGTTGCCCGTGGTCAGCGTTATGCCATCGGGAATTATGGGAGCCGATGACCCCCATTTTGGTCCTGTTTTGCAGACATATCGCCAGGGACGGCTGAAGGTGTGGGCGGGGGGCGATCGGATCACTGGGATTGTCCATGTGGATGATTTAGTAGATTTAATGATTTTGGCAGCCGAGAAAGCCTCGATCGGAGCACACTACATCGCTTCCACGGGCGACCTGACCACCCGTGAAATGTTTCAAGTGTTGAGCAACGAAACAGGTGTACCCGTGCCAGCGGAGATTCCCCAACCGATCGTGCGGCTCGTGGGCAATCTGCTTGACCCGATCGGGCGCTTACTAAATTGGCAACCCCCCCTCAGTCGAGAACGGGTGCACTATCTCTACGATCGCTGTGTGCGCGTGGATGGCAGCAAAGCCTGTCGGGAGCTGGGTTGGCAGCCCCGATCGATCGAGCAGACCCTACAGGATTGCCTGAAAGGATAGAGTAAATCTAGGATTTGGCAAGGGGCGACCCATGGAAGAACTCTTTACGCTGAAAGATTTGCTACTGAAGGGCGACGTTTCAGGGGCACTGGCGATCGTAGACGAATTGGAAGAGATGAGTCGGGATGACAAGATCAGCACCGTCCGCAGCTATGCCGTTGTGCTGCTGCTGCATTTCATCAAACAACAAATAGAGCAGCGCAGCACGCGATCGTGGGATATCACCATTCGCAACTGCGTCCGCCAAATTCAAGCCAAAAAACAAACGCCGCAAAGCAGGGGGGAACTTACCTCACCCTAGCAGAATTGCACATTGCCCTAGAAGAAGCCTGCTAGATGCGATCGATCGGGCTTCCCTAGAAGTTCATGACGGG
>JAAUSV010000324.1 GCA_012032525.1 Leptolyngbyaceae cyanobacterium SL_7_1 | reverse complement strand
ATTCCACCATTGCCGCTGTGTGACGCAGAAACGTTACCGCCTCCTCCGGCTCCAAATTGCCGATGGAGGAGCCAGGGAAAAAGCCACCTTACGCTTGTTCTGCAATGCCGGAATCGGGGACAGAGAAATGGGTTGAGTGTAGTCGGTGCAAATGGCGATTGCCTGCAATCGAGGATAGTGCCCCATCAACGCCAAACACGACTCCTGCAAGTGCTGCTTAGAAATATCCAACGCCACATAGGTGGTTAACTGGGGAACCGCGTCTAGCAAAATCCGAATTTTTTGGCTACTACCACTGCCAAACTCAATCAATGCGCCATCCCCGATCACCTGGGCGATCGCCGCTGCATTGGCTTGCAAAATCGCCATTTCAGTCCGGGTGAGGTAGTACTCCGCGAGTTGGCAAATGGCATCAAACAATTCCGCCCCCTGCTTGTCGTAGAGAAACTTGGGCGACATCACCTTTTGGGGTTGCTGCAATCCATGCAGTACTTCGGTTTGAAAATCCTCAAGGGTGGGGTGGAGATCGTAGAACTGGAGGCTGGGTTGGGTGGGGAGCATGGGGAAGGAGGGTAAAGGGCTAATAGCGATTGCTCTGAATCTGTAAGGGCGAATGGTCGTTCGCCCCTATTTGGCTAGCCGAATGCCTGAAAATTGCCAGCGACTCGAAGGCGGGAAGAAATTGCGATAGGTCGATCGAACGTGACCGGGAGGAGTGGCACAGCAGCCCCCCCGCAGCACCATTTGATTGCACATAAATTTACCGTTGTATTCGCCGATCGCCCCGGCGGCAGCTTTGAAACCGGGATAGGGCAGGTAGGCGCTTTGGGTCCACTCCCAGACGTCGCCGATCAACTGATCGGGGCGGGTTGCACCAGTGGCGGGAATGGGGTGGAGCCAGCCGCTTTCTAGCAAGTTGCCGGTGGGAGCCGCCAGAGCCGCCGCAATTTCCCATTCCGCTTCGGTGGGAAGGCGTTTGTCTGCCCAGCGGGCAAAGGCATCGGCTTCAAATAGGCTGACGTGACACACAGGTTCGTGCAAATTGAGCGGGCGCAACCCTGCCAGGGTCATCACCCACCAATTGCCATCAATGTTCTCCCAATAAAGGGGGGCGTCCCAGCCCTGAGTCCGCACGGTTGCCCAGCCTTCGGATAGCCAGTATTCCGCATTGCCATAGCCCCCGGCTTGCATAAATTCTAGGTACTCACCATTGGTCACGGGTCGTGCGGCTAGCCAGTAGTCGTCTACATAGACCGAGTGGCGAGGGGTTTCGTTGTCAAAGGCAAAGCCATCACCGTCGTGCCCGATCGCATACACCCCCCCCGGATAGTCTAGCCATTGCTCCGTCACCAAGGCAGCTTCTCCCGCGATCGGCAAATCACAGCGATAGGCAGGGCGCAGGGGATTGATCGCCAGGATATGTTTGATATCCATCACCAACAACTCCTGGTGTTGCTGCTCGTGGTGCAACCCCAGTTGGGTGAACGCGGCAATCTCAGGGCGATCGCCCTCCTCTGCTAGAAGCGATCGCATCGCCTCATCGACATACGCCCGATAACGATACACCTCCTCCACCGGGGGGCGAGACAGCAACCCACGCTGGGGACGGGGATGGCGATCGCCGATTGCCTCGTAGTAGGAGTTGAATAAATAGCCAAACTGGGGATGAAACGGTTCATAATCAGCCACATAGGGGACTAGCAGAAAGGTTTCAAAGAACCAGGTGACGTGGGCCAGATGCCATTTGGGAGGGCTGACATCGGGCATGGACTGGATGCCATAGTCTTCGATTGCCAGGGGTTGGCAAAGCGATTCGCTGAGCTGGCGAACCTGCTCGTAGTGCTCTGGCAACGATAGACGGCGACCCAACTGAGTGGTGGACGTAAGTTGCATGACTAGAGGGAGTAGCGATCTACAACGACAATAGAAATAAATTGTCCAGGATGAACCAATCCTAGAGATGATTTTTTCCTGAGACTTTATGACAGTCTCCCATCGATTCCTAGCAGAGGATGAAAATTTAGCGTCCACCCACCTGGGTGCCCGTCGCCTCGTCCAAGGTGTCGCCGATATGCTCTCCTGTGTGATAGGCGGCGAGGAGAACGTCGCTGGTTTTGCCCCAGGCGATCGCCCCGGTGTGGTCAATCCCGATTGCCCCAAAATCTCGGTTGTGTTGGTCGGCTTCCTGGAACGATCGCTGAAAGGCTTGCTCGATCGCCATGCCATCGGTGACGCGCACCACAATTCGAGCGGCAAGGCATTCATCAATAATGTCTTCGCCAATCCCTGTGCAACTCACCCCCGCGTAGGCAGTAGCATAGTTGCCCGCTGGCATGGCGGAGTCACTCACCCGCCCAATTCGTTCAAATCCCTTGCCCCCTGTAGACGTACCAGCGGCTAATCGTCCTTCGCTGTCGAGCACCACCACGCCGATCGTTCCCCGTCCGGCACTGGCATCGGCAACCAATTCTTTTTCCGCCACAACACCTGCCATTTCGTGCTCAAAATTGCCCCGCCGTTCCTGAATCCACTCCTGCAAGCGCAGCTCCGTCAATGGATCGTAGCTGGGAATGCCCAACTCCCGCAGCAACTCGATCGAGCCATAATCTGAGAGAATTCGATCGTGGGAATCTTGTAAAAATTGGGCTAGAAAAATTGGGTTCTTCACCCGCGACACATTGATCACGCCGCTAAACCGCTGCGCCATGCCCTCCATCAAGCTGGCACTCATGCGGATTTGCCCATCGGATTGCAGCACCGACCCTGTGCCTGAGTTAAAGCGGGGATCGTCTTCGAGTAACTGGCACGCTTGCACTACCACAGTCGAGGCGGCTGCTCCTGTCACCAATTCTGGGTAAACCGCTTCAACCACCGCATGCAGCGATCGCCGCACCGCCTCCACTCCGCCCTTGCTGCGCAGCGAACTCCCCGCACCGCCGTGAATGATTAATTTGGGTTGAACCTGCCCCATTGCCATGACGTGAAACTCCCAAAAACAATTGAAGGACGTGTGACTGCCATCCACTCAGCGATCGCAGCTTCCCCCAACCCATGCCATCCGGTGGAACATCGTCGGGAGAACGTCCAATCTCTCCACAATATCTTCTCTAAGGCGTTTTGAATACCCGATACATTCCCCGCAGTAATCCACCTTGGTAGAATAACAACACGATCGCCCCAGCCCAACCCTTGCGAGGCAACCGGAATGCCATTAGACCACTACGGCGTACTCAAGTGCCGCGCCCTCGCCGGTCGAGTTGACCCCCTCACCGACGACACCCCCCATTACCATGTGCTGGCGAGTGATGGAAAACATCGCTACCGCATTAGCATCAACGTCCGATCGCGCAGCTACCCACCGGATTTGCTCTATGTGCTGGAACCGCAGTTTCACCATCCCATCACCCGCAAACTGCTGAATTTGGAACCCGGCTTTCACCGCCTATATTACCCGCCCGCTGGGGCAGCATTGGATTACGTTCGCGGCGGATTGTTTGAGCCCCACCAGATGCAGCCCTTGCCCTTCGATCGCCCTGGACAAAACAACGATCTAAAGGAACTAGTCGATAGCTACATTCACCGCGCCATCCAAGCCCGCAGCGCCACGCTCTATGCTTTTGGCGAGTCGTGGGGAGCCAACCGACACCTGGCTGACCCCTATTTCCATTTTCTTCCCGGTCGGGGTATCCACAGTGTTCACATGAACCAAGGCAGTATTTCCCAATTTGCCGCCGATGATGGCATTTGGCAAGACGGTGGCTTGCTGATCCACTTTCCCCAGGAGCGCCATTGGGTTGCCGTGTTTCTAGCCTTTCAGTCCCAAAGCTTTAAAACCGACGATCGCACCGGGTTGCGCCAAGTCGATCGGGGCAACCGTCCACCCACGCCCCGTCCTCAATTGCGATCGCGATCGAAGAGTTAACCCCGGTATAAAACAAAATTCGAGGGGCAGTTGTCCTACCCCCCGAAGGAATTAGATTGGCGATCGATTTGATCGCCAACGCAATCTATAGCAAGTTGCCAAAGGTTTGCAAAACACCAGACTTGAAGATTTGATAGACCAAGTAGGCAAACGCTGCCCCACCGATGCCGCCAATCAGAAAACTCCCGGCAAACTCGCTCCACCCCTCCTGAGTTCCCAACGCCTCTGGGGGTCGGGGGGTCGTGACGGTGGAAATCGGTTTGCCCACGCCTACACTGCTGTAGATCGACAAACAGAGTGTCAAAATTACCACTAAAATTACCGCTTCAATCAAACCCACGAGGTCATAAACCGGGGTATTGCGAAACTGGCTGGTGTAAGCGAATGGTCCAAACAAGAGGTAGCCATGCGCCATGCCAATCTCTAGCCCTCGGCGTTGAGCCGACAACCCAGCCCGGTAGGCAGGCAGGTTGTTGATCAAGGCTTTGGTAAATTCGGAGGAATTGATGGGAGTGGCTAAATTACCAATTTGTGGGTCACCAGCGGGCTGAACGACTTGCTGTGTCATGTCAAATTATCTCCAAAATGCGGCTATGTAGTAGGTCACGTGGCGGCTCGGCTAGATGCCTTCGCTATCTTCGCGCTCGATGTAGATAAAGAGAAGCGCCATTGCAACGGCAGGAAAAACCCATCCGACGATGGGAACTAAAATGGACGGCAAATAGGACGCTGCCATAATCAAATTTCCTATGTAGAGTTACAAACGTTAAAACCGAATCTACTGTGAAATGAGAAGGATTGCTTAAATACTAAGAATTTTTAACAGAAGTTACACAAATCGTTTCAATTCAAAAAAATCTCCCAGAAGATCATTTCTGGGAGTGAATGCTACGTACTCAGGTTTTAGGTTCAAAGAACCTATAGATCTATCAGGACGATCGTCCATACTTATGCAAGACTTTGCTCCATTTTGCTCAATCTTGGCTATTTGAAACAAATTTCACGGGCTTCTCCTCTGCTGACTACAGCGCTCAACTGCGGAGGAAATACGATTCGATGTTGTTAAAGTACGTATTGGCTAGATCAGCCTCTTCAATGAAAAATAAAAATTGTCGTCAGAGTTAAAGTCGTGTTCTTCCCATTCTCTCAGTTCTTCGGGAATCTCGAAGGATTCATCCAACTCTCGACGAGTTTCCCAAAATAGATCGCGTTGCAAGGAAAAATTTAAGGCATAAACAGTGTCGTACCATTCCAGGGCAGTCGCTGCGTCTGACAGAAAGCTAAAGTCGGTGATTAGGTCTGCTTCGTTGGTGAAAATTTCCGGGAAATAGAGAACGCGATGCTGCCCAGGACTCAGCTCACCCATGGCTACGTTTAAACCAACATAGAACTGTAGCAGCCCTTAGCGAGGGATGTCCACCGATTTTACTGTGCCAATAAAGGACAACCGATGGGCGATACTGGATTTGAACCAGTGACCCCTTCCGTGTGAAGGAAGTGCGCTACCACTGTGCTAATCGCCCTTATTTTGCTATCGGCTTCCTAGCATAGCAGATTATCAAGCGATCCATCTAGCAATTAGCGGTTAGCAATTCGCACTAGGGAAGTCGCTCACAGGCTTGTCCGTTCCCATCTCCATCTAAGCGGTGTGGATCAGATGAATCAGCCTCCAGAACGGCTTGGGCTTCGGCTTGGGTAGAAAAGTCAGGGCAGTCGCAATCGGAACTCAGACAAGCGGGCAACTCAGCCGTAGTTGATTCGGTTGAGGAAGCATTGCGGTTGGCTCGACGAAACTCCCAAGGCAGCACGGGGTTTTCCTGTTGCCAAAAGCCATGCGCTCCTGTTGGGCGAGAGTTTCGGCTTGTAGGTAGCGATCGCGATTTTCTGGACAGCCATCGAGATAGTCTCGATACACAGCGGCATGTCCTTCC
>JAAUSV010000323.1 GCA_012032525.1 Leptolyngbyaceae cyanobacterium SL_7_1 | reverse complement strand
GGCGGCGTAGAGTTCTACCTCGGTCTGTTTGCGATCGCTAATATCAAAAATCACCCCATCCAGCCACAACACCGTATCCTGCTGATCAAACATCGCCTGCCCTTTCTCGTATAGCCAGCGAATTGCCCCATCTGCCCGTACCACTCGGTATTCGATGATGTAGGGCTGGCGCTGGGCGATCGCCTGATTGATGATCGCCCCGATCGGAGCCGCATCTTCCTCCACGATCAAACTGGCAAAACTGAGGAGGCGATTGTTAATAAACGCAGAGGCGGGATAGCCGACGATGGCTTCGATGGTGTCACTGAGGAATTCCATCGTCCACTCAGGGTCGTAGGCACAGCGATAGACGGCTCCTGGAATGTTATTGACCAGCGATCGAAACCATTCCTCCCGCTCCCGCAGCGCTGTCTCCACCCGCCTGCGATCGGTGATATCCTCCACCGTGCCTTCATAGCACAACAATTCCCCCTGCTCTCCCCGCAGGGCAATCACATTTTCAGAAATCCAGATGTGGGAGCCGTCTTTGCGGCAGACCTGGGATTCAAAATCGGTGACGGAGCCAGCGAGGTGTATTTGCTCAATAAATTCCTGCCTGCGCCTCGGTTCCACGTAGAGTTGATAGTTAATTTGGGTGAGGGAGTCGATCAACTCCTCTGGGGAGGCATAGCCATAGATCCGTGCTAAGGCAGGATTGGCGCTAATGTATCTACCCTCCGGGCTGGTTTGAAAGATGCCAATCACCGAGTTTTCAAAGATGCTGCGATATTTTTCTTCGGCGTGGCGAAGGCGCTGTTCACTGGCTTCTAGGGCGATCGCCGCTTGCTTACGGGCAGTGATATCTAGCACAATCCCCGTTAATCGCAAGGGTTTGCCATCGGCATCGCGAATCACATTACCTCGACTGGTGACCCAGCGTTGTTGCCCAGTGGGGGTGATGATGCGATATTCGGGGCAATACTCCGCTTCGTAATATAGGGCGTTGGCTTGTGCCTGCCGCAGATGATCGCGATCGTGGGGATGGACATATTGAAAGAAGTCTTCGTAGCGCCGGGAAAACGTTCCTGGTTCCATGCCAAATAAACGTTCCACTTCGTCGGACCATTTTTCCTCCCCCGTGATCACATTCCACTCCCACACCCCCATGGAAGCAGCAGTCAATGCCATTCGCTGCAATTCCTCACTCTGGCGCAGCGCTGCTTGAGCCTGTTGGCGCTCCCTAAATTGCCCGATCTGAATTCCCAGGGTGCGCAGGAGTTCGATTAGATTGTGATCGAGCGGTTTTGTTCGTTGACTAAACAGACACAAAACTCCCACAACTCCGGTGCTACCGACAATGGGGATGGAGCAAGCGGTGCGCAGGTGATGGCGATCGGCGATCGATCGGCGGACAAAATCTGTATGGCGATGCAATTGGCTCATCCAGACGGGTTCTCCCTGTTGCCAGGCCTGTCCGGGCAATCCCACACCCAAACGAAATGTCCCCCGCCACAAAGCCTGTTCGGCACTGTCAAGCTGAATTGTTGGACGTTGCCAACTTTCAACAAATTGCAACATCTCTGCCTGCCCATCCACCCACCACAGCTCTCCTAAATCCCATTGCAACCGTTCACACAGGGTTTGCAACACGGGTTGGGTGGCGGTGGCTAGGGTGGTGGCGTCGGCTAGGACTTGGGTGATGGCATACTGGGTGGTGAGTTGGCGATTGACCTGGCTAGCATTGACTCGGCTAGACTGACGCCGCCATAACTGACGAAAACCGCCGATCGCCTGGAGGGTGGAAAAAAATCTAGCAAAGGGGTTCATGACAGACTGGAAGGTGGGCATCGAACAAAAAATAGCTCGATCTAATAACAACTAACGGCTTAATTGGGCAACCCCTGACCTATCCGTAATCCTACTGCTTGATCCAAGCTGCAATGAACTTGCCAGACGGCTTACTCCAAAGCGACTGTCGTGGCTAATTCATCATCGACTGCCCCTGAGATTCAATTGACCGCGTTGATCTACCAAATTGAATTCTTTTTATTTTCGCCCCCTTTGGGGAAAACCGCAGTTAATTTTTTTATACGGGAATATTGGTTGTTTTGCAAATTGAACGGACTTCCCCTGGAATTTTATCGATGGTGAATGGGCAATCAAGTTGTCTCTAACCGCGATCAAAGGTTATGCTCTGCACCATACAAACCCTATTGAGGTTGAATCAGTGGATTCCACGTTGGCACGTGTTGCAGAATTAAAGGAAGCATTTCTTGAATTTGTCTACGAGGCGGAGGGTGATCTGGCGATCGCCCTGGAAGCGTATACCGCCGATCGCCTGGCGCAGATGTCCAAGGTGCAGCAGCAAGGCACTGGTCAGCGCGATCTGGTGGTGGACTCGTTTTTGACCAAGGGCAGGGTGAATGGAGACTCGCCGATCGACCGATTTTTGGCAGAGCAGCCCGACTTGGTAGAGGGCGATCGCGCCCTGCTCTGCCGCTGGCACCACAATTTCACCGGGCTATTTGCCATCACCCAGGTATTGCCCACTGGCTTTGAGGTGATGAACTGGATGACCGCCAAGTCCTACACTGTGTTGCCCAACCCCCTGACTCCCCCCGACACCCTGGCTCGCCTCAAGGAGGGAGAGATTGTCCTAACGCGGCTCGCCCCTATAGACGAGGCAACCTGGACATTCTTTAGTCCACTGTCCCTGTTGGGCAAACTCAGCAAACCCAAGCTGGCAGTGGCGATCGGCAATTTCAAAGACAACCACAAAGACGATCGCTACGGCGATGCCCCCGACCTGTTAGAAGAAGCCTGGAAATCGGTAGAGGTATACCACGAGGAGTTTGTTGAGTTCTTTGGAGCCGATGAGATTACCCTGTCGGGGTATGAACTTTCCAAGCGCTTTGCCGAATTTCAGCAAGTGATTACCCAACGTCGCTTGGCAGAGGCGGGGCTAGATGGCTCCAAATCCCTCAACGAACTGGCACAGGAGGCGGATCTCTCCGACGATGCGATGGCATCGGTGGCAGAAACCTTGGGAACGAGTCAGGAGACGATCGCCAAGGCCATGCAACATCCTGCCAAAATGGCACCGCCCCGCGCCGAACTGCCACCCCATCTCAAGAAAGCTGAGCAGGTAACCGTACTCACCCATCCCCGGTGGGGACAGCAGTCCCTCACCACTTACAGACAATTTAAAACCCAGTTGGAGGCGGGAGACACTGGAGAGGTTGCCACCCGCCTCACCCGGCAGTATCTAGAATCGGCGGAGGTCAGCACCTTTGTCTGGCAGCGCCTCGCTGCCCAGTATCCCACCCAACTCGAAGTGTTGGTGAGACTGGTGTTAAACCGCCCTGATTTTGACATCGCAGCCGATCTAGAGGCTACATTGCAAACCTATAACAAGCCGTTGCAGCCCGATCTACCAGAGATCGCAAGCGTTCCACTGCACCTAAACGCGCTATTTCAAGACGCTCTGCAAGAGGTGGAAAAGAGCAGACCCAAAGCCAAAGGCAAGCAAAAAACCGGGTTTGGAGTGCAGAAATTGTAGCCCACCACACGATTTTTTTGCCCTCAGCAAATATCTCTGCCTTTCGATTGTGCCTCCTATCCCCTCCGGTAGAAGGGATTAGCCTATTGCACTTGATAAATTTAATTCAAGTTCAAAAGCAATTCCAAACCGAAACGGAGATTAAAATCATGAACATTCTTGCTTGGATCATCTTGGGTATTTTGGCTGGTGCGATCGCTAAAGCAATCTATCCTGGTCATCAAGGCGGCGGCATCCTAACAACCATGATCTTGGGTATCATTGGTGCATTCTTGGGCGGTAGCATTGCTACTTTCCTGGAAACAGGTGCTTTAACCTTGACTGCTGCTTCTCTCAGCATCCCCGGTGTGATTTTGGCAGTGCTGGGCGCATTGTTGGCAATCTTCCTTTGGGGTCTGTTTACCCGCCGTGCTTCTGTGTAATTGAGCGTTCACTGCAAAAAAAATTGCCACAGGCATTATTGATGAGCAGTGGCTTTTGATTGCTTCAGAGCTACTAGCTGATTCGGTTAAACGTCATTAGTGCTAGTCCAGCATTCCTTTGTGGGGTGCTGGATTTTGCTATGTTCTACCGCCCAGATATCACGCTTTCGTCAGAGAAATGAACTTTTCCAAGGATTGTTGTCTACAAAACCTGACAAGTTGGATAAAATCAGCTAGAAATGACTGCGGTAACTACTAAACATCGCCGTCATGGTACTGAGTTCTAGAGCCTGCGTGTTAAATCTCCCTAATGCTGATTATCGCCAAGGAATTCGGCTGATTGCTGCGATTTGCGTTTCCTTGGGTTCCGCCTCATCGTCGATTGCCACCCCTCTTACGTCCTTGATCAGTAGCGATCCCGCTCTAGTTCCCAATGCTGCGATCGACCCCAATTTCACAGCTCAGTGCCAGACTAATCCGGTGGCAGTGGTTCCTGTAACCACAGCGGCAACTGGCTCCGGTCGGTTAAAACAAACCCTCGTTGCCGCCCTTGCCCCTACCCTGTCGCAGTGGATGGCGCAGCATGAGCCAACCCTGGTGGCACAGCTCTCTACCCGCCCCTACCCAGAGATTCACGATCGCGCCCGCGCAGCCAAAGTACCGATCTTGATGTACCACGATATTTTGGCGGAAAAACAGGTGTTTTTTGATGTAACACCAGAGGAGTTTGAAGCCCACCTACAACTGTTGCAATCGAGTGGGATAACGCCAATTAGTGCGGACCAACTCACCCAGCATTTGGCATCGGGAACCCCATTGCCGGAAAAGCCCGTTCTCTTGACGTTTGACGATGGCTATGCCGGGCACTACCAATATGTGTATCCCTTGCTAAGGCAGTATGGCTACCCGGCGGTTTTCTCGATCTATACCTCCAAAGTGGGAACGACCTATGGGCGATCGAGCCTGACCTGGGAGCAGATCAAGCAAATGGCAGCCGACCCGTTAGTGACGATCGCCGCCCACAGCGTCACCCATCCCGACGATCTGCGGGAGATGTCTGTGGAGGAAATGCGCTACGAAATTGCCGAATCCAAGCGGATTCTAGAGGCACAGTTAGGATTGCCGATCAAGTACTTTACCTATCCGGCGGGGCACTACGACGAGCAAGTAGCCGCGATCGTGCAGGAGGTGGGTTATGCCGCTGCTTTTACAATGGATAACTACGAAGATCGATTTGCAGGTGAGTCGGAAACCTTATTGGCGGTCGATCGGATCGGGCAATCGGCGATCGATTCGGTGATTGAAGAGGCGTGGGGTGGGCTTCCCCTGCCCTCCCTGCGCAAAACCTTTGACTTCACGAAACCAGTGGAGCAGGTCGAAGTCACAATCGACGATGTGCCGCTGATTTTAATCTCTGGGGGTAAACCCAGCACAATTCACGCCGATAGTCGCTATCAGGTGCCGGAAATCATTGCGGGGACGGAGGCGATCGCCGCAGTAGACGGGGGCTTCTTCTCACTGAAGTACCTCGATTCCAATGTCATGGTGGGTCCAGTGCTAGATCAGCATAAACGAGAATTTGTCCCCGGCAATCCCGGTGAGATTCCGCTGATTGCCGGACGACCCATGGTGCTGATCAGCCCCGATCGGGTGGATTTTGTTCCGTTTGACCCCACCCAACACAACACCCTGGAAGGGGTTCAAGCCGTCCAACCCGCTGTGACCGACGCCTTTGTAGCAGCGGCGTGGTTGGTAAAAGACAGCGCTCCCCAACCCGCTGAGTCGTTTGGGACGCTATTTGATTTTGATGCCAATCGCCACCGAGCCTTCTGGGGGAATCAACTCGGCGGGGCAACCCGTGATTGGGGTTGCACCGATCGGGTGGATTCGATCAGCCTGGGAGAAGCC
>JAAUSV010000322.1 GCA_012032525.1 Leptolyngbyaceae cyanobacterium SL_7_1 | reverse complement strand
ATTTGCTGATTTGAAGTATGAAATTTTTGAGAGGGATGTGGAGCACTCCTCTCACAATTTCATATCCCGATTAAGCAATACCTAATTTCTTAAGTATTTTAGGTTTCTGGTTGATGGGGAAGTTCGATTGTCACGACTGTGTGACCCAATTGATGGCTAGCTTGGATCTGTCCTCCCAATAGTTGGACTAATTTCTGCGCCAGCGCTAATCCCAATCCGGTTCCCCCCTGCTTACGAGGATCGCCTCCAGGCACTCGATAAAATTTCTCGAAGAGGCGCTCCAGTGCTTCTGATGGAATCTCCTCACTGGTGTTGTCTACCTGAAACTCAACCCCAGCAAATGTGTGGCGAACCGTCAGGGTAATCTTGCCGCCAACAGGTGTATATTTGCAGGCGTTGTGCAGCAATTCCCTTAAAATGCGTTCTAACTTGGCGGCGTCAGTGACCAGGGTATAGGGCTTGGATGCTAAGGCGAAGTTGACACGAAAGGATTGTTGGTGCAATCGCGCCTGCTCCCTATAGGTTTCGCCAATTAGACGGAGCCATTCGGGTAACTGGACAACAGACCAAGCAATTGGATCAGCCCCGATCGCCAGCCGCTGCAAATCGAGCAAGTTGTTGACTAAACCAATTTCCTTCTCACACTCACTCTGGAGAATTTGCATGTAGCGATCGCGCCGTTCGTCGCGGCTGGTCGTTTGCAGCATTAGCAGTGCCATTTTTATATTAGTGAGGGGGGTTCGCATTTCATGAGAGACAATTGCTAAAAATTCATCTTTAGCAAGATTGGCTTGCTCCGCCTCTGTCCGAGCGAGTTGCTCGCGCTGTGCCGCTGCCTCAGCCGCATAACGAGCCTGAGATTGACTCAAAGCAGCGGCTGTAAAATCCGCCAAACTGCTCATGATTCGCAGGTCTTCGGCATCAAATCGTCGTTCCTCGTCATGGGAGACAATCCAGATCGTTCCCAACGGTTGATTGTTGACTAAGAGGGGCACAACCAGTGCTTCAATAATGGCGGGACGGAGTTGCTGGAAGTTGGTAAAGTAGCGCTCAGGACGATAAAAAAGTTGAGGTGTGCCCCGCTCTAGACAAGTGCCACAGAGACTAAAATTTCGGGGGATCAACCGATATTGTTGATCATAAGCCCCCGCTAAAGCGATCCACCGCAGCACGTCCTCCCCACAGGTTGTCGATTCTAGTTGACTAATCCCCGCTGATCCGGCTTGGCACAACTCCATCGCTATTGTGACAAAGCTTTGCATAATCACTTCTGGGGCTTCGGTCATTTGCTTGACCAACGAGTGCAGGGCAGCATTTTCGGCTTCAAGATTGGGGGCACGAGGGGCACGAAACCGCAGCTCTGGTGTAATTAGCACTTCATCGATCGTGACGGGAGAAGGCGATTGTGATGTAATCAAATTCATAGGACGAGCGACAATAGCATGGGTTAGGCAGCAAGCAAAGATATTTAGGTATCATCCAGTTTGTTTAGCCAGTAATCAAGATTTTGCTCTAGGTAATCGTTACTCCTACTGCCTAAAATGCTCTCAAGCGTAGCTTAGATTAACCCACAACCGCCTACGTGCTCAATGCTTGAACTTGCGATCGCTCCATTTCGGGGCGATCAAACTCAGGGGGATATCTAGGAGGATATTTGGCAAACGTAGTCATTGGTTTAGATTTGGGTACGGGGGGAGTGCGGGCGATCGCCGTTAACCTGCAAGGGCAAATCGTTGCGCAACAACCCGATCGTACCCCTTGCTCACTCCCAACCCGGTTGGACGGAGCAACAGCCATCGGATTGGATTCAAGCCAGCCTGGATGCGCTCTCCGATGTCGCTCAGCAGTTGCCAGGATCTGAAGCGATCGCCCTTGGGTTATCTGGACAAATGCATGGCATGGTGCCGCTCGATCGAGACGGCATAGTGATTCGTCCTGCCATTTTGTGGAATGATCAGCGCACGGGTGAGGCGGTGACTGCGATCGAAACCGCCATTCCCCGTCAAGAGTTAATTCAACGAACTGGCAATCCTGCTATCACGGGATTTCAACTGCCAAAGTTGATTTGGTTACGCACAGAGGAACCCCATGCTTATGCTCAGTTACACCAAATTCTTTTACCCAAAGATTACCTGGGCTACGTGCTCACAGGGGAAGCCGTCACGGAACCCTCGGACGCCTCAGGGGTAGGCTGTTTGAACTTAGCCACTCGCCAGTGGGACGCGGAGGTGCTGGCGGCTCTCGACCTGAATCCTGCCCTGTTTCCTCCAGTGGTAGATTCGCGGGCGATCGCTGGACGACTCAAGCCTGATATTGCCGCAACGGTGGGATTGCCCGCTGGCTTGCCGATTGTGGCGGGAGGAGGGGATAATGCGGCGGCAGCGATCGGGTTGGGAATCTCCTCAAGTCACCTAGATCGCGGTAGCCTCAGCATTGGCACATCGGGAGTGATTTTTGCTGCTTGCGATCGCCCCACGCCCGATCCAGCGGGACGGGTGCATTTGTTTTGTCATGTGGATGGCGGATATCATCTGCTGGGGGTGACGCTGGCGGCGGGGGGAGCGTTGCGCTGGTATCGCGAAACCTTTGCTTCCCAAGTTGCCTTTGCCGATCTGATGGCACTGGCAGAGCAATCGCCGCCGGGTGCTCGCCAGGTGTTGTTTCTTCCCCACTTAGCCGGAGAACGCAGTCCCCATCTTGACCCAGACACACGGGGAGCTTGGGTAAATTTATCTTTGGCTCACACCCAAGCAGATGTGGTGCGATCGGTGCTGGAAGGGGTGGCGTTTGGGTTGCGGGAGGCGTTGCTGGTGGTTCGGGCGATCGCCCCAGTGGAGCAGTTGCTGGCGACGGGGGGAGGAGCGCGATCGCCCATCTGGTTGAAAATTCTGGCAGATGTCCTGCAAATGCCGTTGATTGCCCCGCAGTTGGAAGAAGGAGCCGCCTATGGAGCGGCTTTGTTGGCGATGGTTGGAGTCGGTGCCTACCCCAATCTAGAGGCAGTGTTCAACCTGTTGCCCCAAGCTGAGTCTGTGACGCAGCCTCAAGTTAATTCAGCGTATGAAGAGGCTTTTGAGCGATTCCAAATGTTGTACGAAGCGCTCAAGGTTGTTCGGTAGATTTTGGTGGACAGCTTTATTGTTAAAATCCCATCTTGAGAAATTCTTGCTAAAGGAATGGTTTGCACACCATTTCATTTCTTGAAGTGGGCATCCTGTCCGTACAGTTCAAACATCTATGCCCATAGCAAGATTGAACGGTTCTAGTCAGTACTTAGCTCTACTAACTCTTTAAAGGATGTATAGCAATCCTAAATCAACCGTGAAAAAAGATCCCCGGCTTCTTTTGGAGAAGCCGGGGATCTTGGGTGGCAGGATTTCATGATTCAAACAGGATTGCTATAGATCTGATTGCATTCTTCACTTTAAACGATCAACAATTCCAAAAATGTCATTAAATAAACCTACTCCTGTTACTAACGCAAGCGCAATCGCTGCATACTGAGCAAAAACACTTTGTTGCTGCTGAATTAGAACAAAAACCAACACTCCAAGAACCGCGGAAACCACAAATAAAAAGTCTTATGATTTTTCCTTGTGAACGCATCCGATTGAAACTTTCTATGGTTGTACCAGATTTAGAGAAATCGATGTATTCATAGCGGATAATATCCTTAACTATATCATGATACATTCTACTTAATCCTTTGGCTCGCCATTCTTCTGAGTAAACTTTGTCATCAAGTTCAAAGCAACAAATGTGATTTATTCCATTGGAGATATAAGATGATATAACGTCACTAGAAACTTTTTTATTGCATCCAGATACATCAATAATTAAAGTATCTATATTAGAAAATCTAAGTTTCAGTTCTTTAATCGAAAGAGCTGGATTTGTAAATAGTACTTTTACGATTCTTTCCTCAATTTGTGATAATGGAGGCATTACGTTGTAAGCAATTTCATATTCACTATGATTTACTAAAAGCTCTTCAAATCTGGTTCTAATTTTTCTTATTTGATCTTTGGCTTCTGAAAGTTTCCCTACAGCACCTTCATTAACCGCAAAATAAACATCCCATACGCCCTCGATTTGTACACAGTGCATTAGAATATTAACGTATAGGCTTGGATTATCACTCTGAATAAAAATTAGAAGCTTTTTAGCCATTAATACATTCCTGAAAAATCTCGATTCGATCTTTTCCACTTGCTTTGGCTAACTTTAGAGCAAAATAAGCCTGACGCGGGTTTATGCCAACGCCGAATGATAGTGTTGCTTTAGAACGCCTAGAGAACTCAACTCTTAAATTTTCTAGTTCTTCAATTTGTTTCCCATCAATTTTCAAGTCTGCAAGGAGATTGTCTCCACCATTGAAGATTATTTTTGCATCAAATTCATCTTCCAATTTCTCTGATAACCAGAACATGGCTGACTGGAAATTGCAGAAGAATTCAGACAACATCTCCATCTGATTGGTAACAACAAAAAATTCGATTTTTCGACCAACATCATCACCATCCGCTGCCAAAAATAAAGATTTCATAAAAATTATTAAGCAGTAGTTTATACAGCACTTGAGCTTTTGCTTAAAAAGACTTTAACTAACTTAGCGTCAAATGCCAACAGACAAACTTTAAGAACAGCACCACCGACATATAAAGCACGAACTTAGCCATTACTAAGAATCGCCTCAGCCGCCGCTTTGTCGGTAATCAATCCCTTGACTAACTTGCCATTGAGCGCTGCCAAAATTGCCTCTGCTTTTTTTGCTCCCCCTGCCACTCCGATCATTAATCGACAAGCGGGTTGCTCCAACGGCACGCTAGCCACTCGACGATTTGTGCCTGACTGTAACAACACCCCGTGTTGGTCATACGCCCAACCTGCAATCTCTCCTACGGCTCCCAATTCGATCAACTCAGCCACTTCACTGTCATTGATAAACCCCTCCTCATGCAGCGGGGCATTCCAGGCAATGCCGCTGATGCCAACGAATGTCGCTTTGGCTTGCTCTGCCAGCGTTTTAACTGCAATGAACGATCGCTGCGTCTGCAACAACTCCCGTTCCTCCACACTGGTAGCAACCACCGGAGTTGGCACCGGATAGGCTTGGGAACCGACGCGATCGGACAGGTGCATCACCACTTCGCGTCGCCCCGCCCGTCCATAGTGGGACATGTTGCCAATAATCGAGACAATCTTGTGCTGGGGTTGGTTCATTGATGGAATCTGCTCCACCATTGCCCGTAGTGTCCGCCCAGAGGAGAAGCCCAGGATCAGCGGCGTTTTTGCTATTAAATACGCCTCTAAATGGGAGGCGGCACAAACGCCGATGCCATTGAATGGTTCACTGGTTGTAGCCCCATCAGGGACAACCTCGCACAGGGACAAGCCGAATCGATCGCGCAACTGTTCCGCCAAAGCAATACATTCACTCAACGGATGATCGAGCCGGAACTTAATCAGTTTTTCGCTGACGGCAAGGGCAACGAGGCGCTGAGCTGCTTGCCGGGAGACGTTGAGTTGGTGGCAATCTCTTCCTGGGTATTTCCAGCAATGTAGTAGAGCCAAGCGGCATGGGCGGCTAGATCGAGTTTGCGATCGCGACGTTCAGAAAAGGGTTCTCTCATAGCTTACCTGGAAAAAATCAATATCTAGCTAAGGAAGGAGATGGGCATTTGCTCAAAGTTAAAGTTTTTTCTCCTTCTCTGTGGTAGGGGAAATTACAAATTGTGTCGCTTTTAGAATAGCAAGGTGCCATCTCACTTTTCTCGCGATCGAGATCCCCACTCTCCCGTTTCAAAGCTACTGTGTTCCACCCAAATCCCTGTGACCCCCTCTAACTCCCCCTTACTAAGGGGGAGAACCGATCTCTCCCCTTA
>JAAUSV010000321.1 GCA_012032525.1 Leptolyngbyaceae cyanobacterium SL_7_1 | reverse complement strand
GATGTCTACCGCAACCGCCTCCGATCGCTGGGTATCTTCAGGGAGGGATGAAGCATGAGGGATGGGAAACGAAGGGATCGGTTCATCCTCTATCCTTCCGCCCTCCTCCTTCACCCTTGCGCCCTCCTCCTGCCCAAGGAATCCCTGGCAGTCGTCCCACTCTCCGATCGCCTTGGCGGGCATCAGCTTGTCCATGAAATGTAGATCGGAGAAGGCATCTTTGCCGTAGATCACTTGACCGTTGTAGACATTTTGGCAATCCTCGTAGACAAATTTGGGGGTGAGCGCTGCTCCACCAAGGATGACGGGGACAGTGATGCCGCGATCGTTGAACACCTGCAAATTCTCTTTCATGAAGGCGGTGGATTTGACCAGCAAGCCGCTCATGGCAATGCAGTCTGCCTTGTGTTGTTCGTAGGCGTCGATGATGGCGTCCACGGATTGTTTGATTCCCAGGTTGATCACCCGATAGCCGTTGTTGGTGAGAATAATATCTACCAAGTTTTTGCCGATATCGTGTACATCTCCCTTGACCGTGGCGATCAGAAACGTGCCTTTGGCGTTGTTGCCTGCCTCCGATTTCTCCATGAAGGGTTCCAACTGCGCCACCGCTGCTTTCATCGTTTCAGCCGATTGCAGCACAAACGGCAATTGCATTTGACCGGAGCCGAACAACTCACCCACCACCTTCATGCCGTCTAGTAAAAAGGTGTTGATAATTTCCAGGGGAGGATAGGTTTGTAGGGCTTGGGTGAGGGCTGTTTCTAGACCAATGCGTTCCCCGTCAATGATGTGGCGCTTGAGGCGTTCTTCGATCGGCAGACTAGCGAGGGAATCCTTCGATCGCGTGTCTTTGGCAGACACCCCGGCAAACAACTGAGTCAATTCTGTCAGCGGATCGTAGACGCAGACATCGCCTTCAAAGCGGCGTTCGTCGTAGATCAATTGCCGACAGACCGCTTGATGGTTTGGGTCGATCTTGGCAAGAGGAAGAATTTTGGCGGCGCTGACGATCGCCGCATCCATCCCCGCCGCCGTTGCTTCATGCAAAAACATGGAGTTGAGCGCCATTCGGGCAGCAGGACTCAAGCCAAAGGAGATGTTCGACACCCCCAGAATAATGTGAACCCCCGGCAAGTGCTGCCGGATCAGGCGAATCGATTCGATCGTGGCTTTGCCATTCACCCGGTCTTCTTCAATTCCCGTCGATAGGGGCAATGCCAATGGATCGTAGAAGATCTCGTAGGCAGGAATGCCAAATTCTACTGCATCGCGATAGGCACGTTGGGCAATGGCAAACTTTTTCTCCGCCGATCGCGCCATGCCGTCTTCGTCGATCGTGCCCACCACAATCCCCGCCCCATACTGCTTAGCCAGTTCCAACACCTTAAAGAAGCGTTCATCGCCATCCTCGTAGTTGGTAGAGTTGAGCAGGCACTTGCCACCCGCCACCTTCAACCCCGCCTCCATCTTTTGCCACTCCGTCGAGTCCAGCATCAGGGGCAGCGTCACATTCGTTACCAACCGCGACACCAGTTCTCGCATGTCGTGCACGCCATCACGCCCGACATAATCGACGTTGACATCGAGAATGTGCGCTCCTTCCCGCACCTGCGCCTTCGCCAGCGACACCAACCCATCCCAATCCTCCGCATTCAGCAACTCCCGACACTTCTTGGAACCACTGGCATTTAACCGCTCTCCTACGATCAAGAATGAATTGTCCTGGTCGTAGGGTTGGGCAGCGTAAATTGAGGCGGCGGCAGGAGTGTAGAGCGAGGCAGGGGTTTCTGCCCCATGATTGATTCTGACGGGTCTTTGTTTGGGAGTAAGACTGGTAGCGGCTTCGGCGAGTTGATGGATGTGGTCAGGGCGAGTGCCACAGCAGCCACCGATGACTTGGACGCCGAGGTCTTCAACAAAGTGCATCAGCGCCATCCGCAACTCGATTGGGGTGAGCTTGTAGTGGGCGTGTCCACCGACGTTTTCGGGGATGCCCGCGTTGGGGATACACGAAATCACAAAGGGGGAATTGGCGGAGAGGTAGCGGATGTGATCTGCCATCCGATCGGTCCCGTTGCGCAGTTTAGCCCCAGCACATCGATCGGAAACGGTTCCAAAATCGTCAACATGGCGGCGGCATCGGAACCCACCAGCATGGTGCCGGTGGTTTCCATCGTCACAGACACCATCAGCGGCAGCCGATCGCCCTGGGTGGCAAATACCTCTTCGATCGCATTCAACGCCGCTTTAATCTGCAACACATCCTGGCAGGTTTCTACCAACAGTAGATCGACACCGCCATCGATCAAGCCTTCCACCTGTTCTCGGTAGGTGGCTTTCATCGTGTCAAAGTCGATGTGCCCCAATGTGGGCAACTTGGTGGTGGGTCCAATGGAGCCAGCCACAAAGCGAGGTTTGTCGGGTGTGGAGAAGTCGGCTGCACAGCGTTTTGCCAGCTCAGCCGCCAACTTGTTGAGTTCGTAGGCTTGGTCTGCCAAGTCGTACTCCGCCAAGACGAGCGAGGTCGCCCCAAAGGTATCGGTTTCAATCACATCTGCCCCCGCTTCCAGGAAGCTGCGATGGACGATTTCTACTGCCTCTGGCTTCGTTTTCACCAAATATTCATTGCATCCTTCGTAGGCTTCTCCGCCAAAATCCTCTGCGGTCAGATTTTGTATTTGAAGGTTTGTCCCCATCGCTCCATCAAATACAAGGACAGGGCGATCGGGACTGTGGAGCCGACTGAGAAAGGAATTGGGCATGGTGGAACGACAACCTCGGAATCTAGACACTGTAGGCATGGATAGATTCTAGATTATCAACCTCTTCCAGTTCTAGGAAACAGGTTGTCGTCAAATCGGGTTGATCCGAGTCAAATCAACCCTGTTCCTAAACCCTGTTCCCCAGGCAATATCTAGGCAGCAAAGACACCAATGGGCCTCACTCCATATTGGCTGAAATGCTCCATCAGCACGACTTCAGCTTCATCTTTAGAATTCAACCAATACTGCACCTTGTAGAGGTAAGGGGCAGCGGCTGGATCAAAGGCATTGGGCTTAGCAGCGGGTTCCCAAATCTTGAGGAGCCAGTGTTTGCTTCGGGTTTTGGACGGTTTGTAGGTTAGTGAATATTGCATCGGGCACTCCTAGTATCGAATCACAACAGGTGGTAGACGCCCTGTGGATAGTCATCCCTTAGCAATCACCCAAGTAACTTTCTACTGAAGGATTGCTCGTAAATTGGTTCTATTGTGTTCGCCGTTCCCATTGAATGACCTCTTACCATCAGCAGAAGTGCCATACTTCATTAGATAGATTGGATAGAAAGGTGGGTTGGAGTAATTTCTCTGGTAGCAGTATTTAGGTAAGAATTTTTGGTGGTGTCCTACTTTTTAATCATTTCCAGTGAACAGTCCAGAGGTGATTCTCATTGCTGCGTTGGCAGAAGTCGATCGGGCGATCGGGTATCAGGGAAGGTTGCCATGGCATCTCCCTGAGGATCTGGCTCGATTTAAGCGCCTCACCCTCAACCACACCTTGATCATGGGGCGGAAAACGTGGGAGTTGGATCTCAAGCAGCGCCCTCTGCCCCAGCGCCGGATGATCGTTCTTTCAAGGTCGCCCTATCTCGATATTTCCACCCCCCAACAATGGCACGATTCCTTTGAAGTCCGAGTGGTGCGATCGCTCGCCGATGCCTTTGCCCTCGCCGCCAACGCCGAACGCATCTTTATTGCCGGAGGAGCATCGGTGTATGACCAGACGCTGTCCTTGGCGGATGGGTTAGAACTGACGCTCGTGGCGGGCGAATACCCAGGGGATGCCTACTTTCCAGACTACAAACCCTTGATTGGCAAGGAATTTGAACGAATTAATCAAATTGAGCGATCGGGCTATCGGTTTGAAAGTTATAGGCGCATGGCTAGGACGGTTGCCACTGCATGACTTCCTGCCACTCCCGGACGGCGAAGGGAGGAACAAGCAATTCAGCCGTCCCTGACCGCAAGGGCAGCACCAGATGCAGGGGAGCCGCCGAGTCTACTTGCTCCATCACCGCTCGGACATCATATTCCCCCACGGCTGGAGCAAACTCCGCAGGCGTGACATCCGGACTCGTCCACACGTCTGCCAGTCCCAACTCAAAGGCAAGGGGTTGGGAGTGATCGATCGCCGCTTGGTCTGGAAAGCCAACCAACCGCAACCGCACGCTGTCCACCTGTCCCTGGGACAAGCGTTTATAAAACACCACCTGCCAAGCCTGCCCCGATCGGTCGCGTAGGGTTTGCAGCGATCGCACCATCACCCGATCGGCAGCTTCGGGATAGACATGGGTAGAGGCGGTGCTGGGGGTCGCTTGTCCGAGGAGGCACAGGCAACAGAGACAGAGGAGGAGGAGCGATCGAATCAGTTGACGCAACAAACGCAACATCATGACAAACCCAACTTGGCAACTGTTCATTATGCTAAAGATTGTGGATTTAATAACCGCCAAACCAGAATCTCCGTAAGGGCATGGCAATGCCATACCTCTGCACAGCCATGCCCCTACAGCGGAAAATTACACATTAATAAATTCGTCATCCTAAGAATCGGGGATTCAATAAACCCTAATATTTTTTGGGGAGTGCCAGTTAGCAAGTACCAGTTAGCAAATGCCAGTTAGCAAGTGCCAGTCACCACAAGTGTAGCTTGTGAAACTCACTCAGAACAAAGGTTACCCTTCATCCCCCATCCTGTATTCCCCATCCTTTTGCCCTATCTAATCCCATTGACTGACTAGACAGAATCAATCAGCGGGCTATGATAAAAGACAGTTGATATTTCTTAATAATCAGCATTTACATGGTTGCTGTTTCTGAGCATTCCGATCAATCCAAAGATTCCTGGTTAACAAAGGTGTTTTTTGGACACGAGCCTACCCCAGAATTGATTGCAATTTTGCTGGTGTACTTTGTCCAGGGAATTTTAGGATTGTCGCGGCTAGCTGTGAGCTTTTTTCTTAAGGATGAGCTGGGGCTGAGTCCAGCGCAGGTTTCTGCCATGTTTGGTATTGTGGCGTTGCCCTGGATGATCAAACCCCTGTTTGGCTTCATCTCAGATGGACTACCAATTTTTGGCTATCGGCGGCGTCCCTACCTTGTCCTCTCTGGGCTTTTGGGAACGGCGTCCTGGGTGATTCTAGCCACGATTGTCCATCGCCCGTGGGCAGCAGTGGCGGCAATTACCCTCAGTTCCCTATCGATCGCCGTCAGCGACGTGATCGTGGATTCTTTGGTGGTAGAACGGGCGCGATCGGAGTCCACTAGTGAAGCGGGATCACTGCAAGCGCTCTGTTGGGGGGCATCGGCGGTGGGTGGTTTGGTGACTGCCTATTTCAGCGGCTTCCTGTTGGAACATTTCAGCAACCGCACAGTATTTGGCATTACAGCCACATTCCCCTTAATTGTCTCTCTTGTGGCAGGGCTAATTGCCGAGTCCAAAGTGGAGCACTCCATGGATTGGTCGGTGGTTCGCCAGCAAGTGGGGCAATTGAAGGGGGCGCTCGCTCAGCGCTCTATCTGGTTGCCGACGGCGTTCCTGTTTCTCTGGCAAGCCACCCCCACGGCAGAATCTGCCTTTTTCTTTTTCACCACCAATGAGTTGGGCTTTGCTCCAGAGTTTCTCGGACGGGTGCGGCTGGTGACCAGTCTGGCATCCCTGTTGGGAATCTGGATGTTTCAGCGATTTTCCGATCGGTGCCCTTTCGTCACATTTTTGGCTGGACGATGGTGATTTCAGCGACGTTGGGGATGACGATGCTATTGCTGGTGACTCATGCCAATCGAGCGATCGGCATTGACGATCACTGGTTTAGCTTGGGTGACAGCCTGATTTTGACCGTCATGGGACAA
>JAAUSV010000320.1 GCA_012032525.1 Leptolyngbyaceae cyanobacterium SL_7_1 | reverse complement strand
TTGCCACAACACCACCAACGTCTGCAAATCCGTTGGTTGGGTCGGCAACGCCAACGCCGATAGCCCAAAGAGACTCCAACCCAGTTGGGCGCAGGCGGCAGCGACGATCGCGGGCTTATTGGTGTCCTCCCCATGCAGTTGCACAACGGGGTAATCGCCGGAGCCCGACTGCCAGAGGTGGGCAAGTTGGCTGGCGAGGTGTTGATGGGAGGGGACTAGGGCTGGTGGGGGCGCGATCGGGTGGATCAGATTGGTGAGGCGATCGTCGCAGCAGTCTGCGCCTGTGAGGGAGTGCAGTACCCATTCATCCACCCGCAACGGACTTCCCAGCAATGTCTGCCCCGCTCCCACCTCAATCAATCGCCACCGTCGCAGGGGGCTAGTGGGGGTGAGGGCGCTCCAGTGGGGGTGGGGCAGGGCGGCGAGGGCTAGCTCAAAGGTGGGATAGGGCATGGGTCGATCGCCCTGCGCCTCCGCACACAGGGCAGCCAACGTCTTGTCCAGCTCCATGCCGACACACAGTAGCAGGATGTGACGTTCAAACTGAGATAACCCAAAGGTTTGACAAAGGCGATCGAGGGTAGGCGCAGCAGCGATCGAACTCGCGGTTTCCGCCACCGTTTTATTTTGAACCCGGGCAATTTGTTGGTCTAAATACTGGCGAATCTGCGCCAGCTCCGTCCAAAGTAGCTGCCACGAGTCTTGGGGTTGGGCAGGGGTAGAATTCATGGGATCTCCAAGGTGGGTCCACTGTATTGCTGGAAGGTTGGGCTATCGGCATTCATGTCAACGGTAAGCGGGCTTTCGGCGCGATCGACTTGAATCCGCACCAAATACGTCCCCGCCTTCACATCTTGAATGGCAAACGTCACGGTATGAACGTCCGCCTCTCGTATAGCGGCTTTAAACAAATAGGCGGCTGGGTTTTGGGAGGTGAGTTGATTGAGCAATAGAAACACCCGCTGATCCTTGCCCACGGGCAGATCCACCTGCACGGCGATGTCTCCGCAGTAGGCGCCATCGTCGGTTAGATAGGTGCCCGATAAGACGATTTCGCGGATGGTGGGGCACAACACCATTGCCATCACATTGGAGCCGATCGCCCGATCGATCTCAAATGCCGTTCGCTTAGACACCGGATGCAGCACTTGCAAGCTTTGTACGCCCGATCGCAGCCATTGGGTTTCCGATTCCGCTAGGGTAGCCAAATCCAGTTTGATCTGTTGCTCCGTCACTGCCTGCGGAGTCACCTTGGCATCCCCAATCCGAATTTGCACCCGATCGCCCGCCAGTTGCCTGCCGCGAATCGTCAGGGCGCTATTGAGCGTGATGGGCTGATTGGCTCCCCCCTCCGGAATCACCTGGTCAATATTGGGCTGATTGGGGGTGGTATAGAACTGGCACCCGCGCAGGGGCAGCATCCGCCGAGCGGGCTTGTCGCCTTCGATCAGCACCGTACTGCCCTGATAGGCAAAGGACAGCGTGTGAGGGCGTTTGGAAGAACACCGACCAAATCTTGGATAGCTCCTCCGTGGTCATGGGGCTGGGCACCAATGTCACCCGCTCCACTTGATCCATCAGCGTTGAGTCAGACAAATAGCGAAAGGAGGGATGGCGGATTGTTTCATCAATCATATCTGTTGTCAAAATGGGTTGATCGATCAACGTCCGCACCGCACTGCCCAACAAGCGCTGTGGCTCTAGCTCCGCCTCATTGCCATAAAACGTCAGCAGGTAATACAGATTCAACCCCGCCTGCGTATGTTTGATCAAATCGCCCTTGGGACGGCGCGTATGCAAATCGGTGTTGCGCCAGGCGGGGTTGGGGGAGGCTTGATACATAAACACATTCACCCCAACCTCTGGAGTGCCACTGCCCGATGCATCGGGGCGCACCGTCGTTACCCGCACCCCGGAACATCTAATTGCACCGTCGCTTGCAGTAGTCGCTGAATGGTGGCAGTAACCGTTGCGATCGCCAGGTAGTTACTCATACAGCCCTCATAGTAAACATTGGACGTGTTGTGTGTCGTCATCCCATTCATAGCGCGAAGACTGGATTCATACCAGGCTTAAGCACCACTTCAAGACTTTAGTCATAACCCCCGTGTTGTTCCCTAAGAATACTCATCGACAACGATCTAACTTTCCTCCAACGTAGATTAAGACGTTTTTCAGACGTGGAATTTGTAGGACTTTTCTATGATGTGGACACACACGACTCAAACAACATTGCCCCACTACGAGAGGTGCGAGTTATGCCCAGGCTAGATTATTTTGCTCCCGGTGTGTATGTGGAAGAGGTCGATCGCGGTAGTCGCCCGATCGAAGGAATTCAAACGAATATTGCTGGATTTGTTGGCTTTACCGAAACGATTCGGGGTGGCGCAGAGTTGGGCAAACCCATGCTGGTCACTAGTTGGAATCAATACCGGGAGTACTTTGCCCGCGAAAATTCCGATGGCTTTACCGATTTTGATGCCTATCTGCCCTTTGCGGTCAACGGTTGGTTTCTCAATGGCGGCTCCCGCTGTTGGGTGGTCAGTATTGGCACAGAATTGCCCAAACCCGCCGACGAAACGGTGCAACTTGATCCGGAGACCACCGCGTCGATCGTCAAAACCGCGACTCGCCAAGATTCCCTGCAATTGACCCTCAAACCTGCAATTGAAGCAGTCCGGGTGGAGATCCGCTCAGATGAGCCTAAAACGATTCCAACCGATTCCAATGCCCCGGCTCCGATTCCCGCCGAGTTTTTCAGGATCATCGTCAAACGGGATGGAGAGGAACTAGAAGTGCATCCCCATCTGACCATGGATGCCCACGTTCAACCGGAAATTGGCGATTATGTGGTCACTAAGTTGCAAGAGTCTAGCTACATCAGCGTCACCGACTTAACCCAGCCTGGGTTTGCCTTGGCACGTCGTCCGGTGGAGGGGCAATACGAAGTCTGTCGTCCACCCCTGCTACCCACCCAGGAAAACTTGACGCGGCATGTTCAGGGGATTCGAGACGATCGCAGTGGCATTCAAGGACTGTTTGAGCTTGACGAGATTACCATGATTGCCTGCCCCGACTTGATGCGGGCGCACCAGGTTGGGCTACTCAACCATGAGCAACTGCACAACCTGATGCAACTCATGGTCAGTCTGTGCGAAAATGCTGCCCCCAATCCTCCCAATCGCATGGTGGTGCTAGATACGCCGCCCGATTGCCAAAACCTCAGCAAGTCGTGCAGTGGCTCGATCGGGAGTTTAATCGGCGATCGATGTTTGCAGCCCTCTACTATCCCTGGATCAAAGTCCCCAATCCCCGCAAGGAAGGGCGATCGATCGTGGTGCCCCCCTGTGGTCACATGATGGGAATTTGGTCGCGCACCGATGAGACCCGTGGGGTCTACAAGGCTCCCGCCAACGAAACCCCACGGGGGGTGGTGGGGCTTGCCTACGACTGCAACTTCCGCGAACAGGAAATGCTCAACCCCAGAGGGATTAATTGCATCCGCACCTTCCCCAATCGCGGCATCAAGGTTTGGGGTGCCCGCACATTGGTGGAACCCGATAAGACCGAGTGGCGCTACATCAACGTTCGTCGGTTGGTGAGCTACATCGAAAAGTCGATCGAACTGGGAACCCAATGGGTGGTGTTTGAGCCAAACGATCAGGATTTGTGGGCACGAGTCCGCCGCACCGTTAACAACTTTCTGGAGCGGCTGTGGCGGGAGGGTGCCCTGTTTGGAGCATCGCCGGAGCAGGCGTTTTATGTAAAGTGTGACGAGGAAATCAACACTCCAGAAACGATGCTGTTGGGTCGTTTGTATGTGGAGGTGGGAATTTGTCCGGTGCGCCCGGCGGAGTTTGTGGTGTTCCGCATCAGCCAGTGGGTGAGTCAGCAGGACGAATAGGGCGATCGCTTTGTAACTTATGCTCGTAACCCATGCTGCGGTTGGGTTGAAGCATGCAACCCAAGCTACGGCACCAGTCAATTAACCCCAATTAGGAGATCCAACCATGATGCAGCAAGAAGAAGTCTTAGTCAGTTGTCGATTTTATTTTGAGGCAGATGGCATTACCGATAAGCAAATTCTAGAGGTGTCGGGGCTGAGTTCGGAAACGCCCGCTGCTGGAGGAGATAAGGTGCTCGGTTCCAGCAAAAATGCCGTGAATTTGCGCCAAGCTACCCCCACACGGACTAAATTTACGCCCGTTGTGGTCAAGTTGGTTGCCACCACCAACAAAGATCTGTATCGCTGGTATGAAGACTGCAACAAAAACGAAGGGGGGCGATCGGACTGGAGCAGCAGTCGTAAAGCCGCCTCGGTCAGCGTCTATGACCAAGGGGGCGACATGAAAGCCCGTTGGGAACTGCTCAACGCCTACCCCACCAAGTACGAAGGACCCAAGCTAGAAGCGGGAGCCAACGATGTGGCAAACGAAACTCTCACCTTGGTCCACGAAGGCATTAAGCGGGTGATGTAACCCATGCCAAACCTGATTAACCACTTTCCGGAAGTACTCACCACCTGCCGCTTTTATTTGGAACTCAAATTGGACGGCAGCCAAGATCCGGTCGATGCCTACTTTATGGAGTGCAAAGGGTTGAAGCGCAGCCAAGCGGCGATCGAAGTCTGTGAAGTCTCGCCCCGCCACTGGGGAAAAGCCAAATCAGGACAACTGGTGCACACCAAGCTGCCTGGCAATGTCAAAACCAGCAACCTCACCCTGCGGCGCGGCATGACCCAATCCACCACCCTCTGGAACTGGTTTGAAGCGGTGCAAGCAGGCAATTGGGCAAAGCAACTGCGAGATGGTTCTCTCACCCTCTACGACCAACTCGGCAACACCCAAGCCCTGTTTCAATTTGGGGGAGCCTTTCCCCTCAGCTACCTGGTTTCCGACCTCAATGCCAGCGGGGGGGAACTGGCGATCGAAGAAATGGAACTGGCGATCGAAACGTTTACGCGACAGAGGTAATCCCATGTTTCCGACCGAGTTTGAGTTTGAGTTGCCCAAGGGCTACCTGGATGGCGATGGCAATCTCCACCGCCACGGATTGATGCGATTGGCAACGGCGATCGATGAGGTGGCGCCCCTGCGCGATCCACGGGTGAAGGCAAACCCTGCCTATGCCACCGTCATCATCCTGGCACGGGTAATTACCAGCTAGGGGCACTAGAAGCCGTCACGCCCACGGTGATTGAAGGCTTGTTTGCCTGCGATCTCAACTATCTCTATCAGTTTTATTGTCGAGTCAATGAATTGCCCGTGGAGCAAGCCTGTTCGTAGGGAGAAATGGCTGTGAAGCTAACCGACATTATCTACTCCGTTTCTAGCTACTACCGTGGCGTTGAAAACTTGATTCGCCATCCCTTCGAGATGCTGTTTCAACAGGGGAGGCGGGTGGCTCAGGAGCAGCTAGAGCAGGTGGACGTTCCCCTAGGGCAGCGTCGTTCCCACTCCCCCGCCAACGCCAACCCCCCTCAAGCGCAGGAGCGATCGCCCCACCAACCCGCGATCGCCCTTTCCACCGCCGCGTCAGACCGCCACCCACCCACCCCGGTTCGCCATCGGCAGGTGCCTCTGTCGCCGGAGCAGGTGGAAATTCGGGGTCGCTGGGGGAGATACCGCCGGGTGAGCACCATTGCCAAGGTGCAAGAACACGCCCGCTGGTACGATGGCATCCTGGTGCCCAACCACAAACCCGTGTTGATCAAGGAATATCTTTTGTCCGAGCGGAATTTTAGCCCCAGCGAAATTCGAGAGCGCAAGCAGGCGTTTGCCCTGCTATCCAACTTGAATTGGCGTCAGAGTGGTGGACAGGATTTTCGATTGGTGAGGCTATACGAGGCGCGCCTCGTATAGTTCCACCGATCATCGCTGCTACTTGATCAGCGAACCAT